>JBEANF010000043.1:0-5886 GCA_041165585.1 Actinomycetota bacterium
GACCCTGCTCTAGTTTGTGTGGTTCCAATGGATGGATTTCATCTGAGTAACAAACTTTTGAAAGAACTTGGAAGATCAGAGCGCAAAGGCGCACCGGACACCTTCGATGTAAATGGATTTCAAAATTTAATAGAAAGAATCAAGTCAGATAACTCTCAACCAATTTATTATCCAATCTTTGATCGCTCAATTGAAGAGTCCATTGCAGCCCAAGGTGTGGTCTATCCGACCACACGCGTTGTTATTGTGGAGGGAAACTACTTGATGCACGACCAAGATGGTTGGCAAGATATTGCACCATTATTGGATCTGAGTTGGTATGCCTATCTAGAAGAAGATATCCGAATCTCACGATTAATCTCTCGCCATATTGCCTTTGGCAAAGATCCTGAAAGCGCCAAGGCGTGGGCTAAGGGGAGCGATCAAGCCAACGCTGATCTCATTGAAAGAGGCGTGGCAGGCTGTGATTTTCTGATTCATAGCTAGTTACCCGTATAGTTCTGCTACGTGCGATTCCTAAATACACCCACATATGACCTGACCTACGACGATGTCTTCATGGTGCCAAGTGCATCTGAACTCTCAAGCCGAATGGATGTCGATCTCTCATCAGGAGATGGTTCGGGAACAACTATTCCGATTGTGGTTGCAAATATGACTGCTATCTCTGGCCGTCGTATGGCAGAGACCGTTGCTCGACGTGGTGGCATCGCAGTAATTCCTCAAGATATTCCGCACGCAGTTGTTCACGATGTTATTGCTTGGGTAAAATCTCGTCACACATTCTTTGATACGGCAATTACTCTGGCACCAACTGACACTGTTGCAGATGCAATTAGCCTCATCAACAAGCGTGCTCATGGTGCAATTGTTGTAGTCGAAGGAAATAAGCCGGTTGGAATTATTACTGAAGATGATTGCGCATCTGTGGATCGCTTCACTCAAGTCTCGCAGGTGATGAGTAAGAACCCATTTGTCATTCCAGATTCTTTTAATCCCCGCGAAGCATTTGATTTCTTACACCAGCATCGCCGCACTGTTGCACCAGTAGTTAGTGCATCAGGTGAGCTCGTAGGAATCCTGACTCGCGTGGGGGCTCTTCGTGCAACGTTGTACACCCCAGCCCTTGATAGCAAGGGGCAGCTACGAATTGCAGCAGCTGTCGGCATTAACGGCGATGTGGCTGCAAAGGCAAAAGCACTTATTGATTCTGGAGCAGATGTGCTTGTGGTAGACACCGCTCACGGTCATCAGAAGAAGATGATTGAAGCGCTCAAGATTATTCGTGCACTCAACCCTTCTATTCCCATCGTTGCCGGAAACGTTGTCACCGCAGAAGGAACGCGCGATCTGATCGCAGCTGGCGCTGACATTATTAAGGTAGGAGTTGGTCCAGGTGCTATGTGCACCACTCGCATGCAAACTGGTGTCGGTCGCCCGCAATTTTCAGCCGTACTTGAATGCGCCGCCGCTGCAAAGAAGCTCGGAAAATCTGTCTGGGCAGATGGCGGCGTTCGACATCCACGCGATGTTGCTCTGGCACTTGCAGCAGGTGCTTCTCAAGTCATGATCGGTTCTTGGTTTGCAGGTACCTACGAATCACCTGGCGATCTACAGCGCGATGCAAATGGGAAACTCTTCAAAGAATCTTTTGGAATGGCATCAGCACGCGCAGTTGCTGCACGCACATCATCAGAAGATGCCTTTGATCGCGCCCGCAAAGCGCTCTTTGAAGAAGGAATTTCAACATCGCGCATGTATCTCAATTCAGCCCGACCTGGGGTTGAAGATCTATTGGATGAAATTATCGCAGGCGTGCGTTCTTCATGTACCTATGCAGGCGCAAGTGACCTCAAAGAGTTTGCAGAGCGCGCGACAGTGGGTATTCAATCGTCTGCAGGATATGCAGAGGGTCGTCCACTGCATTCATCGTGGAGTGTCTAAGCGCGTAGAGCGATTGCGAATTCGCGGAAGTCTTCGACAAGAAGATCAATCTCTGCTTGACCATGTGCCAAGCTGATCAACCACTGCTCATCGAGACCAGGCGGAGTAATAATTCCGCGATTGAGTGAGAAGAGCCAATGGGCTTCTGCAATTTCAAAATCTGTTGCCTTGTAATCGCGATAGTTGCGCACCGGTGCTGTCGACCAAGTAACGCACCCTTTTACTCCAAATCCAACTGTGTGAGCAGGTAGCTCATACTCTTCAATAATTGCACTGATGCGGTTTAGAGCCTGCATATTGAAGGCTTCTGCGGCTTCCATCGCCTCTGGAGTACAGATGCGATCGATTGCACGAACACCAGCCATCGCGAGAGGGTTACCGTTAAATGTTCCAAAGTGCGCCATCTTGCCATTGGTTACGTAATCCATGTACTTCTTCTTACCGCCAAATGCTGCAAGTGGAAGTCCACCGCCAATTGATTTTGCAAGAGTAATGAGATCTGGTTTTACTCCAAGTCGAGCAGCTGCGCCGTTAGCACCAGATGTAAGACCTGTCTTAACTTCATCAAAGATCAAGACAACATCGTACTTATCACAGAGCGCACGAACACCTTCAAGGTATCCGGCATCAGGTAAAACGATTGCCAAATTTTCAAGAACTGGTTCGACGATAAAACAGGCAAGTTTTGTGGCATTGGCCTCAAACATGCGCTCTAGTGCATTCAGGTTGTTATAAGGAACAACATAGATATCACCTGGAACAAGATTTGAGTCAATTGCAGGAGTTGGATTTTCTGGATCACCGATCTTGTCTAGAGCGGGCTTGCTCGAAACAACAAATGGGTCATAGCTTCCGTGATAGCCACCCTCAACTTTCAGGATACCCATCTTGCCGGTGGCAGACCGAGCAACACGTACGGCATACATAGTTGATTCAGTACCTGAATTTGTAAAACGAACCTGATCAATGCCAAAACGCTTACAGATGCGCTCTGCTGCATCGGTTGAAATCGGCGAAGGAGTAACAAAGAGCATTCCGGTACGGAGCGCAGTTTCAATCTCTTCAACAACGATCGGATTGAGGTGCCCTGCCAGCATGGCGCCAAATCCCATAGATAGATCAAGCAGCTTGCGACCATCGACATCTGTCATCCAAGCGCCTTCTGCCGATGCAATTGAAATGGGATATGGATCCCAGTGCTGGAAGCTTGAGGTCACGCCAAGAGGAAGAGATGCAAATGCACGCTTACTTTCAGCCTCCGAGGCCTTTGTCTTCTGGGTAAAAAGCTGCCATTCATCTGCCAAGACTTTTGCAACTTGCTCTGGAGAGACTGGCTTTGATGTTGCAGGGATATATCTAAAGGTACTTGCGTGATGCGTATGCATCGTGGAATACATTTTTAAAGTCCAATTCGTTAGGGGATTATTATCTCTGATCCCCAAACAACTTGCAACTCATCAAAAATTTACGCGTGTTTTACATCAAATAAGAAAGACTTTATCGACCACTTTATCAATAAGTGAATACCAGGCTTCTGGATCCATTTGTCTTTCAACAAAATCATCGACAATCATTCCTAGTGTGTATGCCTGCACTAAAACTGCTCCAGCATGTGCATCAAAGTCACTGGCATATAAACCTTTATTTCGTGCTTCATTAATAAGATCAATGAGTGCTTCAGTCAAGCGCATCTGCTCTTCAGCTAAACGTTTTCTAAATCGTGGGTTATGTTCGGCGCTGGCGATTGCACGAGCCCGTTGAAATCTGGTGCTGCTATATCGCTTATCTTGTGTAAAGCGAGTAATAACCTTCAATCCCTGAGCAAGATCTTCTCTCGTCTTAACAGTACTAATCATCTGCACTAGCGCGTCAACGCTGCGATCAACCCATGCGGCATAACGCTCGACCTGAGCAATTTCGAGTAATTCGCCGAGATCTTCAAAGTGGTGATACAAACTTCCCTTTGAGATTCCAGATGCTTCCAAAATTTCATCTACTGCAATTTCATTGGGCAACTTGGTATCAAGAAGTGTGACAGTAGTTGAAATCAACAACGCTTTGGTTGGATGTATGCGCGTGCCCATGTCCTAATTTAACTCCATGTGGTCACATCAGGGAAATTTTTCAAAGTGCAGAGGCTGACTATGAGCGTTAAAGTCACCCATATGAGAGCAGATACAGCAGTTCCAGTAAATGAAGTCATTGCCGTTCGTCGCAGCCCGCGCTCCCTTGATGCTTCGGCCACAATCGCAGATGTCGATCTCGTGGCCATCCTTGAAGCTGCTCGCTGGGCACCTTCGGCATTTAATGGACAACCGTGGCGCTTCTATGTTGGCAAGCGCGGCGATGCAACCTTTAACCACGTGCTTACTGCCCTGGGTGAGTTTAATCGGGCATGGGCAAAGAACGCTTCAGCGCTAATCCTGGTAGCTGCAAAGACAACCCGCGATGATGGATCTATCCACTCGGACTATCAATTTGATTGCGGATTAGCGGTAGCACAGCTTGTGATCGAAACACATGACCGAGGTCTAGTTGCACATCAAATGACGGGATTTGATAAAGATAAAGCGCGCGACCACGTTGCTATGCCGACTGAACTAGTTCCGGTCGTAGTTGTTGCAATAGGTAGGCAAGATAGCGCTGATAAGTTACCCGCTGCGATGGCAGAGCGCGAGGTTGCACCACGTGGGCGCAAGGCGCTTAGCGAAATCGTTATAAAAGGTCTACCAACTATTTAATTAAAAGCGCGAGCGAATCTTCCATAAGTCAGCGAAGACAGGTGCAAAGAGAGTGCTCGCCAAATAGGCGACACCACTTGATCCACCTGTACCAACCTTAGATCCAATTGTTCTTTCGACCATCTTCACGTGACGGTAGCGCCACTCTTGTAAACCCTCATCGATATCAACTAGGCGCTCGCAGACCATCGCGCTCTCTGGATCATTTTTATGAACAGCCAAGAGAATCTCTTGGATTTCTTCACTGCTTTCATAATGGACCGTCACATCTCGATTAAGAATATGGTTCGGAATTCCATGACCGCGGCTGTTGAGATATGCAAGTGTTGAGTCCCAGAGACTCTTACGTGAAGTAATCTCTAAAATTTCTGCTTGCTCCTTTGGCGGCAGATGGCTAGACATACGAGAATCTCTTCGCCCAAGAATTGCTTCGACTTTTCTAAATTGTGCAGATTGAAATCCGCTGGAAGATGCAAGGTATCCGCGGAAGGAGTTAAATTGCAGAGGAGTCATCGTCTCTAAAATATCTATTTGTGTGACACAGACTTTTAGGATCGTTCTGATGCGACCCAGGATTGCCAAACTGCGATGTGTATCGCCTGCCTCTAGCGCCTTCTGGGCTGCTGTAAATTCATGGATAAGTTGTTTAAACCAGAGCTCGTATGTCTGATGAATAACAATAAAGAGCATTTCGTCATGCTCTGGTCCCTCAGATAATGGACGTTGTAACTGCAATAATTCATCTACTGCCAGATATGAACTATATGTCAGAGCTGATTCAAAGTTATTTTCTGGCGTTTGGCTCATGTCACTCTCGAATCTGACTCTTTTATCGTTTCATATTGGCGAGATGCGACAAGATCTCGAATTCTCTGGAAACCATCCCATACTTCAACATAGGAAGTTGGTAGAGGAGCAATCGCTAAGCGAATTGAATTAGGTGTGCGGTAATCAGGGATTACGTTGGCAAACTGACGTAGTGCAACGCAAATACGAGCAGCGTCAGGATGGCCCAACGAAATGTGCCCCCCTCGCTCGCTGGAAACGCGTGAAGTCAGAAGGGTGAATCCAAGATCTGCCAGCCAGGCGTCATATAAATCAATCATCATCTGAGTTCCAATTGCTGCCTTCTGCGCAATTGCACCGATTCCAGCGTCCTCAATCATCGAGAATGCACTTTTTACACAACGCAATCCAATCA
>JBEANF010000044.1:0-3117 GCA_041165585.1 Actinomycetota bacterium
CTAATACTGATCGGTGGTTCCATTGTGAGCATGGTCAACACCTGCAAAATATGGTTCTGCAGCACATCGCGCGTGGCACCAACGCCATCGTAGAACTTTCCGCGGCCCTCAATTCCGAAACTCTCTGCCATCGTAATCTGGATATTAGAAACGTAGTTTCGATTCCAGACAGGCTCAAAAAGAGTATTTGCGAAGCGGAAGACAAGAAGGTCCTCTACTGCTTCTTTCCCAAGGTAATGATCGATGCGATAGATCTGATCCTCTGAAAGAACTTGTTTTAACTCAGCATCTAAATCAATAGCAGATTGCAGATCACGTCCAAAAGGTTTTTCAACAACCACTCGAGCCTTTTTGGTAATTCCAACCTTTGCTAATCCTTGTGCAATTTTGGCAAAGTGCTCGGGGGCAATCGCCAAGTAGATGACAGGTAATTTAAAATTCTTAATTAGATCCGCCAACTTTACAAAGGTCTCAGGATCCTCGTAATCGCCGACTAGAAGTTGCATCTCATTGAGCAACTTACTCAAAACCTTTTCGTCAACTTCTGGTTTGCGAGCCCGGATGGCAGCATCTACATTGCCGCGAAATACTTCTTGTGTCCATTTCGAAGAGGCAACTCCAAATATCTGAACGTCGAGTTCGTTGAGATCTTCTAGATCATAGAGCGCTGGAAAGAGTTTCTTTTTCGCCAAATCTCCGGTCGCGCCAAAGAGAACTAAAGCATCAGCCTTCATTAAGTTATGCCTCTGCCGATTTATTGGTTGGCTGCTCGTTATGTCCGCCAAATTTGTAGCGCATGGCACTTAGTACTCGGTTGGCAAATTCATCGTTGTTACGTGATGCAAAGCGTGAATAGAGAGAAGCGCTCAATACATGTGCAGGAATTCCAGCTTCAATTGCTGCCTGCACTGTCCAACGGCCCTCACCGCTATCACTCACTTGCGTTGAATATTCACTCAACTCTTCAGATTCAACAAGTGCTTGAGCCGTCAAATCTAATAGCCATGAAGCTACAACAGATCCACGTCGCCAGACTTCAGTAATTGCTGGAATATCTAGATCGTAGGAAGGTGTCATCTCATCTGCTGCCTCAAAAATGGCAAGGCCTTCTGCAAATGCGGCCATCATTCCGTACTCAATACCGTTGTGAATCATCTTTACGAAGTGACCTGAACCAACTGGTCCACAGTGCAAGTATCCGTATTCGGGTTGAGTTGGCTCTCCCGTGCGACCTGGAGTGCGCTCTGCGGATTCAACTCCTGGACATAGTGCTTTAAAGATTGGATCCAGTGATTGAACAACCTTGTCATCGCCGCCAATCATCAACGAATATCCACGTTCTAATCCGTAAACTCCACCTGATGTACCAACATCGACAAAATTAATTCCCTTGGCAGCTAAAAGTTCTGCATTCTTAAGATCATTCTTGTAGTAGCTATTTCCACCATCAATAATGGTGTCACCTTTTTCTAGGTGCTCTGCCATCGCGGCAATTGTTGAATCGGTAACTCCTGCAGGAACCATGATCCAGATTGTGCGCGGAGCATTTAGCTGGGCTGCTAGGTGGGCCATATCGTTTGCCCCAATTGCACCTTCATTGGCGAGGTGGGCTACCGCATCAGGGCTCACATCGTAGACAGCAGAAGTGATTCCATGTCGAGCCAGGCGGCGAACGATATTGGCGCCCATTTTTCCAAGGCCAACCATTCCAAAATTAACGTTCTGGCTCATATCCGCTTACCCTCTTTCAACAATACCCGTGAAGTCTATGCTAATTACTCGGTAAAAAAGGCATCCGCATCGACGATGAGTCGAGTGTGATCTACCGCTCTGACGTAACTTGCTGGTATCGAGAGATCTCCCTCAATGATTTTAGTTACAGCTTCAGCTTTACCAGCACCTGCAGCAATGATCCACACAAGGGTCGAGGAATTGATCATTGACATAGTAAATGTTGCACGTACTGCAGGTGGTTTTGGTGAATCGGTAATCGCGATGATTTTTTCCAAGCGATCAAGGTGGGCTGCTCCAGGAAAAAGAGATGCGACATGGCCATCAGGCCCAAGGCCGAGAATTGTTAGATCCATGAAATTCTCACCAAGTTGGGTCAGATAATCGTCTACTGCATCATCAATGGAGGCAACTTCATCGCTTGCCGCCAGATTATGAATCGTGAGACTTTTATTAGTAATCGTTTGATGCATCGGTGCACAGTTGTGGTCAGAACTTCCACGTACAACAAACCTCTCATCACTCCACCAAATATGCAGTCCCTGATATGAATCTGGGAGTGAATTCACATGTGTAACCAGTGCGCGGTTTAGATCTGTGCCCAGAGTTCCGCCAGTAAGGGCAAGATGAAATATCCCGTTTACCCGTAAACCAGTCTCTATCACTTCAATCAGTTGAGAGAGAATTTCCTCCAGCAATTCTTGCGGATCGGTATAGAGAGTCAGATCCAGATCATCATCAAAATCTTCGAGCGATTCCAGTTCATCAGCCATGGGTTAAGTATCCCATGACTAAATATGCAATAAATTCCTAGATTAGACCCAGCGATTTGGCCTTCTCTACCGCTTGATCTCGACCCTCAACTCCGAGCTTGCGATACACATTTTTAAGGTGAGTCTTCATGGTGTTATGCGAGATGTGAAGAGATGCCCCGATTGATGTTATCGGCTTACCAGAATCAAGATGTGCAACAATCTCAATCTCTCGCTTGGTTAACCCAGGCTTGGCATTTGTAGCTGCATTGAGTTCTTGCATTCTCTTCATAGCTCCTCGTGCGATCTCTTCGTGATAAAAAGTGGGTGTTTCGATAGCGATTCGAATGTAGATTGGGAAAAGAACGATTTCTCGTAAAAAAGTCTCTTTGGCTCCAACCTCTGAGCCAAGACGTAAGGCCTGGATAACGATCTCTTTGGATTTTTGAGTCTCAACTCCTGCTAAAACTGCTTGAGCAATGAGTTTGTAGAGTTTTTCACGTGGCGTGCGATCAGGTAGATCGCTTGCTTCAGGGCTCGCCCAAGGTTTATCTTCTAAATCGAGAATGTGTAGTTTTGCATTTTCAACGAGTCTGCCCTCAAGCGCAGTCTCCACTAAGATCTTCATTCGTGG
>JBEANF010000045.1:0-79131 GCA_041165585.1 Actinomycetota bacterium
CCCAGCTTCCGGTAGAGGCCCAGAGCACTGCACTTGATGCTTTTGTTAATTCATTTCATGTTGTTTTCCTTGCAGCTGCGCCACTGATAGCTATCGGCTTCTTCTTGGCTCTCTTTTTGCGGGAGACTCCGTTGCGCACAAGTGAAGATTATGCAGCCGCCCGCCAAGAGTCTGCTGGGGAGTCGCTCGGATAATCTCCGAATCACTTTTATGAAGTTGCAATCACCACTACGCGATCTTCCCCGTGAGGTTAGCGTCTTAGTTGTTGCCTCTTTCTTTGTGGCAGTTGGGTTTGGAATTATCGTTCCAGCAATTCCTCTCTTTGCCAGATCCTTTGGTGTAAGCAACGCAGCGGTTGGTTTGATCATCTCGCTCTTTGCCTTTGCGCGCTTTGCATCAGGATTAGTCTCAGGAAAACTTGTCGATAAGTTCGGTGAGCGTGCAGTCTTTGCAGTCGGCGTATTACTCGTATCAGTCTCTGTGGGTCTTAGCGGTTTGGCTCAGAGCTATAACCAACTTCTCTTCTTCCGCGCTGCAGGCGGTCTGGGATCTTCCATGTTCTCAGTTGCGGCAAGTTCTGTCATTCTGCGCTCAGTCAGTGATGCCCAGCGTGGACATGCGCAATCTGTCTATAACGGCTCATTCTTACTCGGTGCAATTGCAGGACCGGCAATCGGTGGCGCACTAGCTGCGGTATCACTGCGTGCACCGTTTTTTGTCTATGCCATCGCACTTTCTGTCTCAGGCACTATCGCCTTTATCTTCTTCACCAGCGAACATCTGCAGGCACCAAAGAAGAGTGAGGGCAGGAAGGCAGTGATGTCACTTCGCGATGCGCTCTCTCTCAAGGGTTATCGCTATGCGCTTGTGATCACTTTTGTTACGAGCTGGGTTCTCTTTGGAGTTCGCACATCAATCTTGCCACTCTTTATTACTGAACAACTTAAATCAACTGCGGCAGTCGTTGGTTGGGGATTTACGATATCGGCCGTAATTCAAGGAACATTGATTCTGCGCGCAGGACGATTGTCAGATGAACGCGGTCGCCGTTTTATTTTGATAGTGGGGACTAGTATTGCCATGATTGGCATCGTCTGCATGACTCTGACTCTCAACCCAGCGATGTACATCCTGACTATGGCAATTCTTGGACTAGGTAATGCATTTTTAGCAACCGCCCCTGCAACAATTGTTGGGGATCTCATCGAAGGTAAAGGCGGACAGGTTATTGCCTTGTTCCAAATGGCAGGTGATGCCGGAATGATCGTTGGCCCAGTCGTCGTGGGCTTTATTGCAGACCACTACGGATACCGCGCAGCCTTTGGATTAAGTGGCCTAGTTTTCTGTATTGCAATTGTGCTCACAATAAAGATGCCCGAGACTCGAAAGTCCCGGGCATCTCAAGCAGTTATTGATCCGCAGAGTTAGTCGTTTCCGCGAAGAATCGCAATCAAGCGAAGCATCTCTAGGTAGAGCCACACCAGTGTGACCATCAAACCAAATGCGGCACGCCATGATTCAACCTGTGGCACTCCTGTTTTGATGGAGCGATCGATCTGATCAAGATCCATCACGATGAAGAGTGATGCAAGAACTACTCCACCTGCTGCAAGAAGAAGGCCAAGTCCGCTTACGTTATAGAGACCACCAGGTGTTCCTAAGAAACCTGCGATGATGCTGACAACTGCAAGACCGAGGTAGCCAATGAGCGCACCAAACATCACGCGCTGGAACTTAGGAGTTACGCGGATACGTCCGCTGCGGTATGCAAAGAGCATTCCACCGAATGCACAGAGGGTTGCTAGCACAGCTTGGCTGGCAATTCCTGGATAGGACGCTTCAAAAATATTTGTGATTGTTCCAAGGAATAACCCTTGGAAAGCTGCGTATGCAATTACAAGTGCGGGACGCACCTTCTTGCTAAATGTGTTGACCATGCTGAGTGCAAAACCACCAATGAGGCCAAGGAGAAGTGCGCCACCTCCGAGGTTTGCATTCCATGCATATGCACCAACGACTAGAAGAACCGCAAAGAGAGATGCTGTCTTAACAACAACATCTTCCATAGTCATGCGACCCGTCTGCAGTGATGATGCAGAAGGTGCTGAATATGTCTCTTCTAGTGTCTGAGTTGAATAACCTTGTGAATCCATTCGAGCAAAACCTTTGCCCGAAAATGATCTCGCCAATACTGGATTAGAACTCTTCACGTAAAGCACCTTTCGTAATGCCTCTAGTTTTGCCTTCTGGTTTAACCTTGTACTGCTCTACCTAGGTAGCGCTATTTAAAACCACCCAGCCAGATTTTTCATTCCCAATTCTATGGCTAGAACTTTTGCCTAATAGGTAAAATCGGGCACACGGGACGTAGCGCAGCTTGGTAGCGCGTCAGGCTGGGGGTCTGAAGGCCGTGGGTTCGAATCCCATCGTCCCGACTGCGTTAAAGCTCACCATCAACACGAGCGCTCTCGAGTTCAGGTGCGCCATCTCTGAGTACTGGGTCTAAATATTTCTGAGGGAAGTTTTGATAAGTAATTGGTCTGCGAAAGCGGAGAATCGCTTTAGCGCCAACTGATGTAAAGAGAGAGTTTGTTGATGCCGGATAAGGTCCACCATGGTGCATCGCCCAAGTAACTGCTAATCCCGTGGGCCATTGATTCCATACGATTCGACCACTGATTTTCTCCAAGATAGAAAGTAGTGGACTAATCTCCATCGGATCATTTTCGGTGGCATGTATTCCACTTGCCAAAGTTCCTGAGAATGATTGCGCTACATCAAGTAACTCTTCAGAATTCTCGCAATTAACAACGACGGCAGTTGGTCCAAAGACCTCGCGCTTGGCACTTGCTCCGCCCTTCAAGAAATCTCTGGCTGAAATTGTGTATACCGAAACGTGCGTATCTCCCTCGCCAGAATTTTGAGCAACCAGTTTCATCCCAGGAACCTGAGAAATTTCATCTCGATTTTTATCATGCAGCTCGACGATCTTAGAGTTCAAAAGCTTTTGCCCAGGTGCTGCAGATACCAAGGTGGCTAGCTGAGCATTAATCCCATCAGCACCTTCAACAATTAAGAAACCAGGTTTGGTACAAAACTGTCCAGCACCCATCGTGATTGATGTCAGGAAACCCTCTGCTGTCTCCTTGGCTTTCTCACTAGCCATTGCACGCGTTACAAAGATTGGATTTAAGCCACCGAGTTCTCCATAAAAAGGAATTGGAATTTCACGACGACAGGCAGCATCAAAGAGTGCTCGCCCACCATGAGTCGACCCCGTAAATGCAATCGCAGCCGTAAGTGGGTGCTCCACCAACGCAATACCTGCATCAAAATCTTCAATTAGAGAGATAAACCCATCAGGTGCGCCAACTTTTTTGGCGGCATTAATCATTATTGTGCCGACCATTCTGGATACTCGTGGATGTCCTGGATTTACTTTAATAACGACTGCACAACCTGCAGCAATCGCTGAAGCGGTGTCACCACCTGCTACTCCAAAGGCAAAAGGAAAGTTACTGGCCCCAAAGACTCCTACAACTCCAAGTGAAGTTGTCTTCATCCGTAAATCCGGACGGGGTGGAGTCAGTGAAGCGTCTGCATGATCAATTGTTATATCCAAGTAGGTGCGATCCTGAACAGCTCGTGCCATTAAACGAAATTGGCCCGTCATTCTTCCTACTTCACCGGTCAGTCGTGCCTCGGGAAGATTTGTCTCTTCCATCGCAACTGGGACTAGCTCAGCTTTTGCTTGATCAAGTGCATCGGCTATCGACTCCAAAAGAGTGACAATCTTGGCTCTATCCCAGTCTCGAACCTGTAACCAAGCAGAATGCGCTGCAGTGACTTGAGTATCTACCGTCATTTTAATTTCTCAACATTTCACGAGACCAGCACAACTGGGTTATTAAGATTTCCTAGAACTCCTGCATCAATCTTTACTACATCGCCCTCCTGAAGAGTGAAATCTGCTTCAGGAACAATTCCCGTTCCAGTAAATAGCATCGCACCGTGAGGCATCGGTAGTGATCGGAAAAGCCAATCAACAAGCTCTGCAAAACTGCGCTTCATCTGTCCACTGGAAGATGAACCTGCAAATACTTCAACACCATCTCTCTCCACGCTCAAGGAGAAAGGAAAAACTGCTTCCGAAATCTCCCAAGAAGGAACGATGAAACTTCCGATCGTGCAAGATTTTTCGTAGGACTTGGCCTGAGGTAGATAGAGAGTGTTATCCCCTTCGATTGAGCGAGAACTCATATCGTTTCCAACGGTGTATCCAAAGATTTCTTGATGGGAATTCACAACAAGAACAACTTCTGCCTCTGGTACATCCCAACCAGAATCTCTGCGAATTCCCACTGGTTCACCATTGGGAACTACTCGCCATCCAATGCTCTTATAAAAAATCTCAGGACGCTCGGCGTCATAGACTCGACTATAGAGATCAGGAATTTCAGACTCTTCCATGCGCCCAACTTTGCTGCGCAGATAAGTGACACCGCATGCCCATACTTCGTGATACTTATCTATAGGTGCAACTAAACCGGTTGGCGCTGGCACTGATTTATCTGCACCATCGATAATTCTGCGCGCAGCTTCCATTCTCATCGAGAGCAAATCTGTTAGTGAATGCTCAATCGAGAAATAATTTCCGTTGTCCTCTACAAGAATTCCATCTTTGCTTTTGTAGATTTTTCTCATACCCGAATCCTACTGAAATCGTATACGATTTCATAGCCCTTAAATTGCAGTGCTTCGATTTGACCGTGTAAATGAATACATAGTGAGTCAGAATTTAGGGCGTAATTTAATAGTGCCCTCGGTGGGGGTCGAACCCACATTTGGAAGATTTGCAGGCAGTCACTTCTTCTTATATCCACTCGGACACTTGGGAGCAATTGCTGTGACTTTTTTCGTAAGCTTGCCTTTGATGCAGACGATTGTGACTTTTCTATTTGATCCAGCAACCATATCTGCTGCAGCTTTCGCATCTGCGATGATCTTATCTGCTTCTAACTTTGCATCTGAGATGATCTTGTCTGCCTCAATCTTCGCATCCTGAAGAATCTTATCTGCTACAGCTTTGTCGTTTGCAGCTTTTGTCTCAGCTTCTTGTTTGGCCTTTAACTCTCGATTCTTTGCATCCTCAATTAAAAACTCTGCATAAGCTTTATCGAGAGCGGGCACAAAAGGCCAAAGTACTGTCGTAGCAGCAAACTTTATTCCGTTTAATCCATTTCCACCCGCAAAAATGGTGCCGAGGTAAAGTACCTCACCTTCTTTTTTCATTAATAATGGGCTTCCTGAATCACCCGAGCAGGTCTCACCTTTTCCTAAATCATATTGAGCAAGTAAGAATCTATCCCAAATAGGTGTGCTCAAAGATCCTTGGTTAGTCCCAATTATCTCTGAAGCAAGATAGGGCTTTCCATCATTATTTTTTCTCTCTTCCCAGCTTTGCCCTATGCAGCCGTAACCAAGATGAAAAGCTCGCCCTTTCCCAATTCGAAATGCTTCAATTTCCTCACGAGTGGCAGCACGTGTCACGTGCGGACCTTTAAGCTCACTCTCTAAAAAGAGAAAAGCAACATCGTTCACTTGTGTTTCGCGTAGACCCTTCTCGGGTTCCCACCGATTGAAATAGTCGGGATCAGTCCATATCTTTAATACTTTTACCTTTGAAGTTCGTGCATCGGGTGTAGTCCAGTCGATTCCAGGCTGTGAAACATACCAATCACCTATCGGTCTTGTTAATTCTGGTGCACGACCCCCTTGCTTGATCACGCAGTGTGCTGCAGTAACAACAACGCGAGGGCGAAGATATGCACCCGTGCAATGGCTACTGACCTTGTCATCCCCAAAGAGCATTGTCACGACATATTCAGAGCCAACCGCTGTGCTTCCATTGAGAATTGAACTGGCAGGGCTCGCAGAAGAAATCAGTATAAGAAACGTTGCTGCTACAACTTTGAACTTCATACGATGAGGCTACTTTCTCTATCGGAAATATCTAGATATTTAGCACAAGGGTAACCAGTCAGAAAATTAGCAATGGGGGTCTGTTCGGGCCCAATGGCACTGGCAGAGGAGCTTCGCTAAATTCAACTCCAACTAGCCGTTGTAGGCGGCGCTACACGCTGCAAGGTTTGATAATGAGTCCCACGCAACCCACTTAATCAATTCAAAGAAGGACAAATTTTTTCAGATTCACGTTTATTCGATTCCAAGTTAGAAACGGCACTACCGAATTCGGCGAAGGCATTTACATTAAAATAAAATTTTATGACCGTGGAACCCGTTGAAGCGGTAGCCTTGATTCCTCTGACAACGCCTTTTGTTGTCTTGTTTAGACTCGGAAAGAAAACTTCCAAAGTATCGCCTTGGTTCAACTGGTTAATATTATCACTCACAATAGTTACTGTTGCGTCTGCCATCTCATAAGAAGCTTGATTATCTCCACCTTTAGCAACCACTGTACCTGCAGCAACTGCAATCTGGACTTGTCCAAATATAAATCTTTTTCCAAGAGTCGACGACTTAAGCACGAGTTGAGCCGATCTCGAAGCGGGGATAAGACCCAAAAAGGCATTTGCGCCCGTCACTACAGGAAGCATAAAGTAAGAGGTTGAGCACCTAAGTTTTAACCACCGCCCGCCCAACGTTCCATCACGATCAACGACGGGCCTAAAGTCCCAAGTCGTTCCGCCGTCCTTTTTCAATGAAAAAATAAACACCCATTGGTTTTTGTCACCTATGCTCTTTTTTCCCTGGAAAATTAGCTTTCCGGCGGCTGAATACTTCTTGTCATTACTTGAATCGTAAAGAAGCGACACAGCCACTTTTTTTCCTGAGTCGTTCAGAAAGCTACAAACTCTCTTGCCGCCAAAATCTTTGGGAAGTTTTTCGCCTTGATTTCTCAGGTAAAGTTCCCCAGATAGAACTAAAAATTGTTTATCCTCCTCTTTCTTGCTCCAAGCATATAAAACGTTTGTGCCCTCTCTTTGCACCGTGAAACCAGGCATCGGAGTTCGACTAGCACCACAAATATTTTCTTTTTCGCCGGTTAAGGGATCCGCACTCTTGTCTAGTGCTGCTTCAGCCGTTTGTGCTACATAATTTCGTGCCTCGTCAATTACACCTGAATAACGGTAAACCGGTGCTATATGTGTGATCCCAGCAATTCCGTCGAAACTCGAATTAACTTTAGGCTTATCCCTCTCGACCTTCTCTACTCCAACTGCACCACAAACTTTTGCATTCATAGCTCTGCTGGCAGCTCCAAGATAAATACTGGTCCCCCCAAAATTTCCAATAACCGGCGAACCAACATCTCCTCGACAAACCACACCATCTTGAGGATTTCTTGCATTCTGCAAAATAATTTGACCCGATAACTGGGGGCGTTCATAGCCAACAAGACTCTCGGCTTGACTTAAGGAAATAACCTTAACATTTATCTGTCGGGGTACCTCACTAGTTGGTTTTTCTGGACAAGGACCCTGCGCACCCGGTCCACATCGATTTAGATATTCCCCATAACCTCTTACGCTGGCTTCGCGTGCACTGGACTCTTGACCCATTTGAAGTAAGGGAAAAGGCTCAACTGATATCAAATCTTTCTCTAATACAAATACTACAAAGTCATCTAACTCAGTGTTTCCAGAGTTGGGATAAAAAGCTTTGATTACTTTAACGCGTCCACTCTTGTCAGTTGTCCTTGAACCAGGCTCACCAACATAAATCCCACCTTTGGCTTGATCAAAAATCTTTGCTTGAACTCCCGCAGTGAACACAATACGAGATGAATACAAAAAACCAGTTGAAGCAACTTGGATAGGCTGCTGACCTCCTTCTTGCGAAACCGCAAAGATCGGAACAGTGCGAGTGTCTCCGGTATATGTAACTCCTTCAGGCACACTATTTGCAGAAGGAGTTACCAATACTGATAAAAGTATGGAAACTAATGCAAGCGAATTGAGCTTGGCGGTGCGATGCTTCACAAATAGAGCCTACGCTCTTTGGGCGACATTTCTAGTGCGGTAGTAAAGAGGTAACCAGTCAGAAAATTAGCAATGGGGGGTCTGCTTTGGGCCAATGGCAGAGGCAGAGGAGCGCGCGCTTTGCTCGAGCCTAGATGTGGAGGCACGGAAGGAACTGAGTACCGACACATCAGCTTCAAATCCTTCGCAGGTTATGTATCAATTGTGTATGCATTTATGTATGCATTGTTAAATGGATACTTGCTTTGCAGCGAAGTAAATGTAATCATCTACGCAAGAAGTTGTGCCCTCGGTGGGGGTCGAACCCACACTTGGAGGATTTTAAGTCCTCTGCCTCTGCCATTGGGCTACGAGGGCCACAGCGGCAGAGTCTACATCGTGTTACAGGCGCTTAGATCTGGCCCTACGTGAGAAATTTTCGGAGATTATTAGCCAAATTAGCGCAGGAACAAGGTCAATGCTTCGCTTCGCAAACCATTTGGCTCCGTTGGTAAGTAACCAATACATCTCATATTTTTTTGAAATTCCACTCTCAACGGAGATTTTCGCAGTTGATCTTCGAGGTAGCGATAACTTTCTTCGCACTAGATCAGCAATATGTTGATGGCCTATGGCAGACGGATGCATACGATCTACGTGCCACATGCGACGCTCGTGTGCAATCTTCGAATCCCATGTAGGCACGACAACTGCTATCCCATCATCGGCAATTTCAGCCAAAATTTCATTAATGATTATCACTCGATCGCTAAGGATTCGGCGAAGAGCAAGTGGACCGGGAGCTGTTCTGATTGGATCTGGTAGACCGAGTAAAACGACCAGTGCGCCTGATGATGATAGTTGTGAGCAAATGTCAGTAAGACAACTCTTAATTTCTTCGGGCGAAAAGTCACCACGAAGCACGTCGTTTGTACCGATACAAATCAAAGCCATATGTGGATCAAGAGCAACGGCTGCTGGTAATTGGTGCTGTGCAAGATGGCGTGCACGTGCACCATTCTTGGCAACATTCACAAACCTTTCAGATTTAAGATCATGAGCCAATCGTCCAGTCCAACCAAATCCAACCGAAGGAATGTCATCTCCGTGGTCGCCCACGCCAAATACAGATGAGTCACCAAGTGCGACGATTCTTAGATTGGTCTTATGTCTTAGCGATAACGCAATTTCACGCTGTGTAAGAGCGGCGCAGCTAGCTTTCTTCTGTGGCAGATTCATGATGCGATATCCCATCTGTAGAGTGAGAGGAGTTGGTCTGCTGTCTTCTTCCAGGTGAAATTCTCCGCCCGCGCACGAGCCAGGGTTTGTGTAGATTCGCGATCAAGGTTCATAAACTCTTCTATTGCTTCAATCCATGAATCCGTCGAGCGAGATAGCGCGCGACCTGATTCCCACGTCACAATCTCTGAAATGGCAGCCTCTCTTCGACAGATGACTGGTGTGCCAGCAGCAAGAGTCTCGAGAGCTGCAAGACCAAAAGTTTCGATAGGTCCGACTGCAAGAAAGACTGTAGCTCTTCCCATTAGTGCAGAGAGTTCTGTTTTATCTGAAATGTATCCAAGTAAACGTACATTGAGTTTGTACTCATCAATATATGTCTGCATTCTCTTTTCCAGAGGGCCGCTTCCGGCAATAAGAAGTGGAATATTTAGACCACGTTTTTGGAGTGCCTCCGAAATTTCAAGTAAGAAGAATGGATCCTTCTCTTTAGAAAGTCTGGTGCAAGCAAAAAGGAAATTCTGGCTTTCGTGTCGATTCATCTCCGTCAATTGAATAGGTGTAAAACTCTCCAAGTCCACTCCGAGAGGAACCGAGACAAGCTTAGCTTTAGGAGTTGTTTCTACGCGTAAACCTAATTGACAGAATTCTTCAGCTGCGTAATTAGTAGTAGCAACAATTCTTCCTACGGAGTCACGAGTAATGGAATTCCAGCGAGTGATCAACTTATCTTTAAAGGGTAAGAATTTTGCAAAACTTTGGACAATTCCATCCACTCGTTCGTGCGCAAAAAACGTTGTTGGAATTCTCCGCTGCTTAGCCCAGCGAGCTACCTTCAAAAGTGTGGTGCGATCAGATATTTCTATGATGTCTGGACGAAAGTCTTCAATTCGTCTTATTACGTGCCTGGTTCGCAAGATAATGCGATAGCCTCCCGAGAACGGAATCTTTGGGGCGGCAACTGTCACATGAGTGATGAGACCATTTCGTAAAAAGGTATCCCTTTTCCCTGGAGTAACGAGCAGAACTGCATTCCCTCGTGACTCATACTCTCGGCTGAGTTCATGCATTGTGGTCTTAAGCCCGCCACTCTTGGGTCCATACATATTTGCAATATGTGCGATTCGCGTCATGAAGCTTCAATCTTTCTATCCGCGAGTTCTTGCCACTCCTCCACGACGGATATAAGCGTTTCAACCAGTTGCTGGCAGACGTTCTCCCAGGTTTTGCTTTGCACACGGACAAGCGCAGACTCTGACATCTTCCTCAAATTTTCATCGCTATAGATGGCCTTGAGAACTTTCTTGCGAATATCAAGGCTTGCTCCAGGTGTGTAGAGATATCCATCCACTCCTTCTGAAATTAGATCAAGTGGCCCGCCGATTGCAGGTGCGATTACTGGAAGTCCCGATGCCATCGCTTCTTGGATAACTTGGCAGAAGGTTTCATTCTCTCCTGTGGTTACAAGAAGATCCATAGAAGCAACTGCCTTACTGAGCGCTTCACCGTTTAAATGTCCCGTGAAAATCGCTTTCGGAAGCGAAGTTACGAGTGTATTTCTTGAAGGTCCATCACCTACAATGACGTGCACTGTGTCTTTACCAGCCAAGTTTCCGACATCTGCCAAGAGTCCAAGTTTATGTACTTGCTTTTCTGGTGCTAATCGACCGACGAAGCCAATAACTATCGTGTTGCTATTAGCACCCCATAATTTACGCAGTTTCTGACTACGCCACTTTGGATTAAATTGTTGTAGATCAACTCCTCGTCCCCAGTATCTAATGCGCTCAACACCTAATTTTTCTAGGTATGAGATTGATGCATGAGATGGTGCCAGCGTTAAAGTTGATCCATTATGGATTTTGCGCAACCGTTTTTCGACAAAAGATTTTGCACCTGTTAGTCCATAAAACTCGATAAAACCTGAGACATCCGTTTGAAAGTTAGCAACAGTTGGGATACCAGCCTTAATTGCGGCCTTTCTGACCTGCTCACCTAAGAGAAATGGTGATGCGAGGTAAATTACATCAGGCGCAAACTCCTCAAGAATTGGCAACAGAGTTTTAACTTTGACTCGAGGAATATCAACCTGAGCTATTCTCTTGAGCGCTAATGCCGGCACCCGACGAATCTGTAACTCTCCAACGGATGTTGGGCCTTCACCAGAAGCGATGAGGAGAACCTCATGCCCCTGCGAGAGGAGATGTCTGGCTACGCGCAGGACGGAGTTGGTGACGCCATTTGAGCGCGGTAAGAATGATTCGGCCGAAATCAAAACTCTCATGGTCAATTTATACGTTTGCCACCTTTCAGTCGCCCCAGATTTAGGGAAAATTCATCTGAACTCTGGACGTATTTTCTAGGCAAAAAGTTAATAACTGTTCACCTCATGTTTAGATTTGTCCAAGGGGCGTAATTTCTTGAATGTGTCACCATCTTGGTTATGAGAAAAGATTCACAGCGCGCTGCATTCTTTGATCTAGATAACACCCTCATTGATGGCTCTTCGATTTATTACTTCGTTCGAGGAATGTCAAAATCTGGCCAGATTAAACGCAAGGACATCTTTCGTTTTGCTCTTGATAATTATAAGTTCAGAAAATCAAAGCAAGAGAATCTCTCACATATTTCTTACGCGACCAAGAAAATTCTCGACTTTGCCCGTGGCCGCTCCCATAGCACTATCGCAAATCTCTGTGAGGAGATTGTTCAGGAATTCTTACCGAAAAAGCTCTTTCCAATGATGAGAGACCGCGTTGAAGAGCATCAGAGTATCGGACACCACACTTGGATCGTATCGGCAGCTCCGATCGAGATTGCCTCAATTGTTGCCAATAAGTTAGGAATGAACGGGGCAATTGCTACAACGGGTGAAGTTGTTGATGGTCTGTACTCTGGAAATCTCCCTGATGGAGCTATGCACGGTATAAACAAAGCAGTTGCTATCAAGAATTTAGCTTCAAAGAATAACTATGATTTAGAAAATTCTTTTGCATACAGTGATTCAGTAAATGATCTTCCACTACTCGTAAGCGTTGGAAATCCCTATATCGTCAATCCCAATAAGCAACTAAAAGTTATCGCCACAAAAAATCAGTGGCCTGTGCTGGTCGCGTAAGTGTTGATCTGGACTCATCGGGGTAACCCAGGTCCTGAAAATACCTTAGAGGCTTTTGCTCAGGCCTGGGCAGATGGCATTCAATTCTTCGAAACAGATATTCACTGCACTAAAGATGGTGTGCTAGTTCTTGCTCATGATCCGGATATTTTTAGACTAGCTCATCATTCAGGCTTGATAAAAGATTTGACCTTTGATGAATTGGCCAAGCATAAGATTGATAAGCGTTGGGGATGGACAAAACTTGACGATTTGATTGATCAATTTCCTGATGCGACAATCTCGATTGATATTAAATCTGATGACGCTCTCTTACCTTTTATAGAGTGGGCTAAAAATCGAGATCTGAGTAATGTGGTTGTGGGTTCATTCTCAAGTAAGAGAACTGTCGCCTTTCGACGGGCTTATCCAAATGCTCGGACTGCCCTTACTTCTGTTGAAATACTTGCCATCAATCTCGGAATTTGTTGGATGTTGGAGAGATACCCTGGATCTAAAGTGGCCATGATTCCGACACGATTCAAAGGATTACCAATTCTCACTAGCAGATTTCGCAGGTATTGTCATCGAAATAATATTCAGATCAACATCTGGACAGTTAATAATACCGAAGAGGCTTCTCGTTTAATGGAGCTAGGTATTGATGGTATTGTCACAGATAATTACTTCGAATTTATCAATTAATCCCAGCAGCTTTTGCAGCCTGCTTGATCACCTTATCCAGCATGGGTTTGGTGAGTTTTCCGGTAAATGTATTTTGTTGACTGGGATGATACGAGCCGATGATGGTGATTTTTCGATTGCGATCAGTAAAAGTAACTTTTACTCCATGAGAAAACTTTGTAGTTGAGATCTCATGACCTAATTGGCGTAGAGATGTAATTGTTGCCTGCCATGCAAAGGATCCGAGTGCAAGATAAGCGCTAGTGGTTTTTCTTGCGAGCGAAAATTCATGAGTTAGAAATGGCGCACATGTGTGGCGTTCCTCAGTACTGGGTTTGTTATCAGGTGGAGCACAACGAACAGCACAAGCGATGCGAGTAGCTTTTAGTTCTTGTCCATCTTTGAGTGATGTACTTGTAGGAATCTTGGCAATTCCATTGCGGTATAGCGAACCGTAGAGCCAATCCCCCGAACTATCTCCAGTAAAGATTCGACCGGTGCGGTTGGCACCGTGTGCACCAGGTGCCAAACCAACAATCATGAGCTTGGGTTTGTCGCTACCAAATGATGGAACAGGCTTTCCCCAATACTTTTCATTTTCGTAGGCTTTACGTTTTGTAATTGCTACTTCTTCGCGCCACTCAACAAGTCGAGGGCAAGCAGTGCAGGCAATGATCTCCTGGTTGAGTAGTGGGAGAGTTTTTGCCGAACTACTTGGCAAGAGACCAGGCCATTCCATCAAGGATGTCAGATTCAGATGCGACAAATTCTGACGCACCGGTTGCACGCATGATACGCGAAAGGACAAGAGATCCAGCAGAGATCACATCGTTGCGGCCAGGGTGCATATAACCCAGTGCTGCGCGCTGAGCGTGAGTACTTCCTAAGAACATCTTGGAGACTGCATGGACTTTTTCAGCAGGAATTCGTGAAAGATGAATTGCATAGCGATCGTATTCGGGAAGATCGAGCGCGGCTGCCGCAACAGTTGTGGCAGTACCAGCGACTGCAATCAGTGTTTTTGCTTGGGTGATCGGAACAATCTTGGCAGCCTGTGCAATAGCCTCGTCGATATCTTCGGTTGCCGAGGCTACTTGGCCGCTATCTGGAAGATCATGCGTAAAGTGACGTTCTGACATTCGAACGCAACCGATGTTGACGCTCTTTGCGAATTCAACCTTCTCAGTGCCTAAAACAAATTCTGTTGATCCTCCACCAATATCAATGACAAGGAATGGTCCGTCAGATGCTGGTAGATCGCGAGTTGCACCAAGAAAAGAGAGTGATGCTTCTTCTTCACCTGAGATAACTTCAGGACGAACTCCAAGGCGCTGGAAGACGCCTTCAATAAAGAGATCGCGGTTGGTGGCATCGCGTGTGGCGCTGGTGGCGCAGAAGCGAATCTTTTCAACACCGCGTTTTACAATCTCTGCTGCAAATAGATCAACGGCTGCAAGGGTGCGTTCAATCGCATCTGGATGAAATTGACCGGTTTTATCTACACCTTGGCCCAAGCGAACAATCTCCATCAAGCGAATTACTTCGCGGAAAGAAGCACCTTCAATATCTGCAATCAGTAAACGTATGGAATTAGTACCGCAATCAATGGCTGCTACTCGCATGGTTCGCTCTTCCACCATTCTGGTAATTGGGCAAGTGCTTCATCGCCGAGTGGATTAACTCCAGAACCGGCTGCAAGTGAGTGTGCAACGAGAGAATGTAGGCACTTCACTCGGTTGGGCATGCCACCTGCAGATATTCCTTCAACTTCAGGAACATCCATCTTTAGCGCAGCTCGTGCTGCAAGGTAATCATCGTGCGCAGCAGCATATGCGCCAGCAAGTTCTGCATCAGTCTCAAGGCGCTCGTTCATCTGCGTCATCAGACCAGTTGATTCAAGAGTTGAAATCGC
The DNA here is from genome assembly GCA_041165585.1 of Actinomycetota bacterium. GTDB lineage: Bacteria > Actinomycetota > Actinomycetes > Nanopelagicales > Nanopelagicaceae > Planktophila. Next base: position 14,915 of record JBEANF010000045.1, read on the forward strand.
TGCAGTTAATCGAGGGCAGGTCGCATAGTAAAAGGTGGGAAAAGGTTCGCCATGGCTAAGTCGCGGTGGAGTTTCGACAACTGCTGCATTGCCACATGGACAGCGATATGCAATTGCATGAACATCGCGAGGCGTGCGACCAAGTTGAGTCTCGATGCATGCTAAATCTTTTGCGGTTACCTCTTTTTCAGCAGGATTTGCCATTACTTCTCGCCTGTTACTTGGGTAATTGATGCAATTAATCGGGTATACCAAGGTGAGCCATCTTCCAGAAGATCGGCAACATTGTTGCTGGTGACCTCACCATCTCCTTTGGGAGTACCAGTAACGATGTACTGTCGCTCACCCGGCATCACAAAGTGAAGTCTTTCGCGAGCTTGTGCCTTTACATATTCAGGATCCTGCCACTGCAATAGTTCCAGTCGTGCCGCCTCAAGTGCTGCACGATCGCTAGCTACCTGGGCGCGCAAAGCATTAATCTGAGCTCGCTGTGTGAAGTAATGCTGAATGGGTGGAGCTAAAACGAGAGCAAAGATAAAGAAGATTGCAAAAAGAGAGAAAGTTCGGCCAGATCCTTTGCGTCGCGAATTGATACTTCGCTTGGATCTAAACCGAACCACTGTAACTTCTCTCTCGTAGGTGTGAAATTATCCCTTAAAACGTGGGAATGCAGCGCGACCGGCGTATAGAGCACCTGTTGCGAGTTCTTCTTCAATGCGTAGAAGCTGGTTGTACTTAGCAACTCGCTCGCTGCGCGCAGGGGCACCTGTCTTGATCTGACCGCAATTTGTTGCAACTGCGATATCAGCAATAGTGGTGTCTTCGGTTTCACCTGAGCGGTGGCTGAGCATGCTGCGGTAGTTAGCGCGATGTGCCATCTCGACGGCATCAAGGGTCTCAGTCAGTGTTCCGATCTGATTTACCTTTACAAGAAGTGCGTTAGCTGTATTTCCAGCAATTCCCTTTGCAAGACGGGCAGGGTTTGTTACGAAGAGGTCATCTCCGACGATCTGCACCTTTGAACCAAGGGATGCTGTCATTGATGTCCAACCAGCCCAATCTTCTTCGTCAAGTGGATCTTCGATGGATACGAGCGGGTATGCCGATACAAGCTCTGCGTAATAAGCGATCATTTCATCTGATGAGCGAAGCGAGCCTTCAAACTTGTACTTGCCACCTTCATGGAACTCTGTTGCTGCAACATCCATTGCAAGTGCGACATCTTTACCTGGCTTAAGTCCTGCAGCTTCGATTGCTTCAAGGATGAGATCGAGTGCCGCGCGGTTGCTCTCAAGGTTTGGCGCAAAGCCGCCTTCATCACCAACGCTTGTTGCAAGTCCGCGCTTTTTCAAAACTGACTTTAGAGAGTGGTAAATCTCTGCACCCCAACGAAGTGATTCACGGAATGACTCTGCGCCGATTGGAGCAACCATAAACTCCTGAATATCAACGTTGGTATCAGCGTGTGCACCGCCGTTGAGGATATTCATCATTGGAACTGGAAGAACGTGTGCGTTTGGTCCACCAAGGTAAGAAAAGAGTGAGAGATCTGCTGACTCTGCAGATGCCTTGGCAACGGCGAGTGAAACGCCAAGAATCGCATTAGCACCAAGCTTTGACTTATTTGGGGTGCCATCAAGCTCGATCATCTCTGCATCGATCATGCGCTGGTCGCGTGAATCAAAACCCACAATTGCAGATGAAATCTCGTTGTTAACGAATGCGACTGCCTTCTCAACACCCTTACCGAGATAGCGCTTGCCACCATCGCGAAGTTCAGATGCTTCAAATGCACCAGTTGATGCACCACTTGGAACTCCAGCGCGAGCAAATGCACCATCTTCTAGAAGAACTTCTACTTCAATCGTTGGATTTCCGCGGGAGTCAAGAATTTCACGAGCACCGATTGCTTCAATAATTGCCACAGAGATACTCCTTTAAAGAATTACTTAAATTTGTTGTCGATCCGCGCTCAACGTTGAACGAAATAACCTGGGCTAATCCTACCCTGCCTCGGATTGACGAATTTTCTCAATCATTTCGCGTGCTTGCCCGCGTAGAGCGCTCTCCGGATCGATGCCGTGCTGATGTGCCAGCGCGATGATTGCTGCCAGCGCCTCTCCAACACTTTCGGCACTTGGAGCAGATTGAAGTTGCGCTGCTGCGGATGAAACGTCAGTGACTGGGAGATCGACTTGATATTTCTCGGCACGATATATCAACTTCTCAACAAGAGGCAGAGCTGGCTGGGCCATTGCGATTCCATCCAGACTTGAAGTTCTCCCCTTCTCTTTCGCCTTTATCGCTTCCCAATTTTCAATTACTTCATCCATGTCATCGACAACTAAGCCTTCGAAGACATGTGGGTGGCGTCGAATTAACTTATCTGCAATCAACTTTGCGACATCTTCGATCGAGAAGGGATCTGTTGGATGGTCTTCTGCCATACGCGAATGGAAGTAAACCTGTAAAAGGACATCGCCAAGTTCTTCTCGCATTCCTTGGCGATCGCCTTCACCGAGTGCATCAATAAATTCGTATGACTCTTCCAGAAGATATTTAATGAGAGATTCGTGAGTCTGTTCTGCATCCCACGGACAGCCACCGGGAGATCGCAAGCGATCCATTACCTCAACAAGTCGAAGTAACTCAGACATGGGAATTGAGAGCTGGTAATTATTCGTTAGCCGGTGTTACTGCATCGCTAGCAACTTGTGCCGCAACAATCTGACCTGTTGTGGCATCCCATTTGCCATAACGTGGATTGACATTGAGCTTTAGCTCAGTCACCTTTGAAATAAAGAGTTGCTGAATTCGATCCTGAACATCGGCCTCAGCCGTTCCAGTTTGAATCAGTGCCTGGCCTAGTTTCTCGGTAGTCAAAATTGCACGAAGATATCCATCCAGATCGGCCTGAGCAATCGATGCCGAGACGAGGGCTTGCGGAAGACCCGATTCACCACCGACACTTTCTACAATTTCACTACGGCGAGCGGCGATTTCAGAATTAGTAATCTCAATTTTGAGATCTTTTGCAATCTCAGCAAATCCTGCTAATAGAAGTTGGAATTGCAACTGATTGCGCATCAACGTCTCGCCGTATTCAAGTTGCATCTGTGATGTGTCAACACCAGCACGTTCGGCAAGAATCGCATCAACATTCAGTTGCAGTTCTTGGGTGGTGATCTTTGTATCTCCCATAGTTAGGGCAGAGTCAACATTGGAACAACCAGAGAGTAGTAATCCTGTTCCAATTACTAGAGTGGTCAGAATCTTTTTCACGATTTTCTCTCTTTCGACGTTAACTCTTCCAGGGCCGTGGATACCCAGGCCAGGAGAGAAGTATCCCCCATGACCGGCGATGGATTGGACGGACTCCACCCGCTGGGTTTAGGAATTGTGACCAAAACGCTATTGGTTGCACTCTTATAGAGCGATCCTGGATATAGACGGGTGAGGCGAAGCTGACGTGATTCAGGTAATACGAGTGGAGAGATTCTCAGAAACTTTCCAGTGGATACCAGCTCGCTAATTCCTAAGGCCTTTGCTTGTGCACGTAGGGCTGCAATCTTCAATAACGCTTGTGCTTCTTCAGGTAACGGACCGAAGCGATCTAAAAGTTCAGCCTCAATCGCATCGACATCTGTCTGTGAAGCAACATCTGCAAGGCGACGATAGAGATCAAGTCGAAGTCGCTCACCTGGAACATATTCTGGATCTAGGTGCGCATTAACAGGTAGCTCAACTTTGCATTCACGATTTTTCTCATCTGTTTCAATGATGCCAGTCTTGTAATCATGAACAGCCTCACCAACCATGCGCATCAAGAGATCAAATCCAACATCTGCGATATGGCCTGATTGTTCGCCGCCTAACAGGTTTCCTGCACCACGTATCTCGAGATCTTTTAGCGCAACGCGCATTCCGGCCCCAAGGTCTGTATTTGTGGCAATAGTTTTGAGACGATCAAGTGCGACCTCTGAAAGAGGTTGGTCTGGTGGATATAAGAAATACGCATAGGCACGCTCACGGCCGCGACCTACACGTCCGCGCAGCTGATGTAATTGTGAAAGACCAAAGTTATCGGCGCGCTCTACAATCAAAGTGTTTGCATTTGCAATATCTAAACCACTTTCAACAATAGTTGTACAGACAAGAACATCAAAGTCGCGATTCCAGAATGCCAAAATAACTTCTTCGAGAGCACCCTCACTCATCTGGCCATGTGCAACGCGAATACGAGCTTCTGGAACAAGATCTTGAATCTTGGAAGCAGCACGGTCAATCGATTCAACTCGGTTGTGGAGATAGAAGATTTGACCATCTCGCAAGAGTTCGCGGTGAATCGCTGCTTTTATTTGTGCATCATCTGCCGGCCCCACATAGGTCAAGATGGGATGGCGTTCCTCAGGAGGAGTCGTAATCGTCGACATCTCACGAATTCCCGTGACAGCCATTTCGAGTGTGCGAGGGATCGGCGTTGCAGACATGGCCAATACGTCAACAGTGGTGCGCAGTTTTTTGAGTGATTCCTTCTGCTCGACTCCAAAGCGCTGCTCTTCATCGACAATTACAAGACCGAGATCTTTGAATACAACATCGTTGGAAAGTAAGCGATGTGTACCGATAATTACATCTGCGCTGCCGTTGAGAGTCTCTTCCAAAATTATCTTTGTCTCTTTTGCTGTATTAAATCGAGAGAGACCTACAACCTTGATAGGAAAGCCGGCATAGCGTTCAGCAAAAGTCTTGGTGTGCTGTTGCACCAGCAGAGTTGTTGGAACAAGCACCGCAACTTGCTTTCCATCCTGAACAGCCTTGAATGCAGCACGAATTGCAATTTCTGTCTTTCCATATCCCACATCACCACAGATAATGCGATCCATCGGATATGGACGCTCCATGTCACGCTTTACATCCTCGATTGTCGATAGTTGATCTGGCGTTTCGATATATGAAAATGCATCTTCTAGTTCACGTTGCCACGGAGTATCTGGTGAGAAGGCAAAGCCAGGAGCACTCGTGCGTGCGGCATAGAGTCGAATGAGTTCGCCAGCGATAGCTTTAACTGCTTTGCGGGCCCGACCTTTAGCCTTTTGCCAATCACCGCTTCCGATGCGATGCACCGTTGGTGTTTCACCACCGATGTATTTGCTTACTTGTTCGAGAGTATCGGTGGGAACAAAGATGCGATCTCCTGGGTGACCACGTTTAGCCGATGCGTATTCGATCACCAAATATTCACGTGTCACTCCACCAACGGTGCGTGAAACCATCTCGATATATCTACCGATACCGTGCTGCTCGTGCACAACAAAGTCACCTGATTTTAATTCAAGTGGATCAACTGTCTGTTTACGTTTTGACGGCATCTTGGCACCGTCTCTGCCGCTGGATTTACTTCCCGATAGATCGCGCTCGGTAATAAAGAGCACGCCCAAATCATCTGAGGAGAATCCGTGTGCAATCGTTGAGCGACAAAGATGAATCAGGCCCTTGGTTGGTGCTGCATCCAAAGTTTCTACAATGTGCACCGGTAAATCTGCTCCACGAAAAATACCCGCATAGCGCTCCATCATTCCGTGGCCGGATGCGGAGAAAATGATGCTGAGATGACGTTCTAGCCCATCTCGTAGAATTTCAATGGCTCGATCACTATCACCGCGCATCGGCTCAATGGGTGTGAAATCTAGGAAGTTGGCATCATTATCAAGGTCACTACCGAATGCGTTAAAAGATCGGATTGTGAGGTCGCACGCGCGCAGCACGTCATGAAGTGCCTGCCAATCTAAATAAGTCGTCTTTTCAGCAGGTAGTGGAGCATTTCCACCGATTGAAGCGCTCGACCAAGCGGCGTGGAAGAACTCATCGTTGGTTGCAATTAAATCTGCGCTGCGGGACTTAATTCTTTCGTCGTCGATAAAAATTACTTCACTCTTTGCTGGCATCATTTCGGCAATAGTTGAGAGCTCATCAACTAGCATCGGCACCAACGATTCCATGCCATCACACGATATTCCCTCAGAAATTTTCCCTAAAATCTCTGAAGCAGATGGATACTTCTCTTGCAGAGCTCGAGCGCGATCTTGAATTTCTGGGGTCAGGATAAATTCACGGCAGGGAAGTATCTCAATCTTTTCTGTAACTGGAGATTGGGTGCGCTGATCTGTAACGTCAAAGTATTTCATGTCTTCAATTTCATCACCAAAGAAATCAATACGCACTGGGTGCACCGCTAATGGAAAAAAGACATCCACGATTCCACCACGCACAGCAAACTCACCACGTTTTTCTACAAGATCTGTGCGTGTGTAGGCATTCAATGTTAAATGCTCAACTAATTCGGTCAGTGAAATCTCTTGTCCGATTTCTAAAGTGCGAAGTGGCACCTGCGAAATAGCAGAAATAAATCGATGAATTGCACCACGCACTGGCGTAATTACTATCGGAAACGTTTTATTTGCTGAGGTTAACTCGTGCAATGTTGCAATTCGACGAGCAACAGTGTCACTTCGCGGACTTAAGCGCTCGTGCGGGAGCGTCTCCCATGCTGGAAATTCCAGAATGCGCGAGTGAAGTTCCCTTAGCTCATGGGCTAGATCTTCAGCACCTCGAGAAGAGCTAGTAATTACAAGCAGAGGCGCATGTTTTGCACGCTCTGCCAAGAGAAATGGATAGGCGGGATTGGGCGCGATGATCTTTGTTGCAGCATCGAGTGCATCAACTACAGACGAGTTGGTCTCGATAACTGAGACTAAACCGCGCATCACACTCCCCAATGGCAACTGGCCCCGCTTGGTCAGGACCAGGGGGCTATCTGCAAAGTCTACGGTGTGTGGGAACTGGCATTTGCCTGCGAGAATACGCGCATGACAAATCAGGATGAGGCTTTGCGCGCAGATGTGCGACGCTTAGGAGATCTCCTGGGACAAACACTTGTTCGCCAAGAAGGCCAAGAACTTCTTGATCTCGTGGAAAGTGTCCGTAAAGCCGTTCGCGAAGGAAGCGGAAGCGAAGTCCTTAAAGACCTATCAGTTGAGAATTCCATCCAACTAGTGCGTGCTTTTAGCACTTATTTCCACTTAGCTAACGTGGCAGAACAAGTAAACCGTGTGCGCACACTTGCCGCATCACGTGACCAAGGTGGCACGTGGATTTCAAGAGCAGTCGACAAGATTATTGAGGCACAAAAGGCGCAAATTCCTGGCCATCAATTTACGCAAAGTGATCTTGAGCGATGGATTAGCGAACTCAATGTTCGCCCTGTATTCACCGCACATCCAACAGAGGCTGCACGTCGTTCAATTCTTAATAAATTAGGTGAAATTTCGCGGCTGCTGGATCAGCCAAAGAGTGTTACCAATTCACAATCGTTGGCTGAGATCGTAGATCTTCTTTGGCAGACAGATGAACTTCGAGTTGATCGTCCAGAACCACTCGATGAGGCTATGAACGCTCTCTACTATTTAGATGATTTAGCACGCACAACAGTCCCTGAAGTTCTCAATGAATTTGCCCACGAACTAAAGCGTGCCGGCATTGATCTTCCTGTTACGGCTCGCCCTCTCACCTTTGGTACATGGATCGGTGGCGACCGTGATGGAAACCCAAATATCACTCCGGAGATTACAAAGGCAGCAGTTGTTCTCCAGGTTGGACATGCAATCCGCACAACAATCGCAGCGATGGATCAGCTGCGTCAGATGCTCTCTGTCTCTACTCGCATTATTGGTGCAACGCCTGAACTATCGGCATCGGTAGAAGAAGATCTCAAGTACATCACTGAGTTTGAGCCACGTTTCCGTCGCCTCAATGCACAAGAGCCATACCGTCTTAAGGCAACTGCAATTGTGCATCGTTTAGCTTTGACGCGAGACCGCCATGCAAAAGGTGCACCTCACGTTCCACATCGTGACTACAAAGACACATCTGAGCTGTTGGCAGATCTGACATTGATGCGTGATTCACTCTTTGCACATAAAGGTGAATTAATCGCCACCGGTTTACTCGAGCGCACCATACGTTCTGTTGCAGCGTTTGGAATAACTCACGCAACACTGGATGTGCGCGAACACTCAGATGCTCACCACGGCGCTTTATCTCAGATTATTGGTGGAAATTACGCATCTCAGAGCCATGAGGAGCGCTTTGACACTCTAACGACTCTGCTTGGAGCCGACACAGATCTCTCAACAGAATCGCTATCTGGAAATGATGCAAAGACTTTTAATACCTTTGTTGCAATCAATGAATTAATTGAAGATTTTGGACCTGAGATTATCGAGACCTACATCGTCTCTATGACAAAGGGCGCTGATGATCTGATTGCATCTGCAGTTCTTGCCAAATTCGCTCGCCTGGTTGATATCCAGGCAGGAATTGCCAAGATCGGTTTTGCACCTCTTCTTGAAACTGTTGCTGAGCTTCGTGCTGCTGGTGAGATTCTCGAGAAGTTGCTCTCTAATCCGACCTATCGCAAGCTGGTTGAGCTGCGTGGAAATGTCCAAGAAGTGATGCTGGGATACTCTGATTCAAATAAGGATGCTGGAATTGCAACTAGTCAGTGGGAGATCCACCGAGCACAGCGCCAACTTCGCGATATTGCTAAAAAGTACAACGTGCGCCTTCGCCTTTTCCATGGTCGCGGTGGTTCAGTCGGTCGCGGTGGTGGACCAACCTATGACGCACTCGTAGCTCTGCCATGGGGGTCTATTGATGGCGAAATTAAGGTCACTGAACAAGGTGAAGTTATTAGCGATAAGTACGCACTGCCAGCACTCGCTCGTGAAAACGTAGAACTCACACTTGCCGCATCTCTGGAGGCAACTGTTCTAAACCGAGCACCGCGTCAGAGCGATGAAGAGCTAGAACGTTGGAATACATGCATGGATCTCATCTCTGCTGCATCTTTTGCCCAATACCGAAAGTTAATAGATCATCCTGATCTTCCGGCATATTTCTACGCATCAACTCCAGTTGAACAACTCGGAAATCTCTTCCTTGGTTCTCGTCCATCGCGACGCCCTGATGCATCTACTGGCCTTGGTTCGCTGCGCGCAATTCCTTGGGTATTTGGATGGACTCAATCACGTCAGATTGTTCCAGGCTGGTTCGGCGTTGGTTCAGGACTTAAAGCAGCGCGCGAGGCAGGCAAAAGCGCTGATATGACATCAATGCTCGAGCACTGGCACTTCTTCCATACATTCGTAAGTAACGTTGAAATGACGTTGGCAAAGACAGATCTGCAGACAGCTCGTCGCTACGTTGAGACTCTTGTTCCACAAGAGCTGCATCACTTCCTTGATGAAATTACCGCAGAATTTGAATTAACCGTGAAAGAAATCTTGATTCTGACAAAGAAGAACTCCCTCTTGAGTGAACAGCCGGTCTTGGCTCGCACTTTGCAAGTACGCGATGCCTATCTCTCACCGCTTCATTTGCTTCAGATTAACTTGCTGCAGCGAGTGCGATCAGAAGGCGACGGCGCAGACCCAACCTTAATTCGTGCACTTCTTTTGACCATTAACGGAGTTGCTGCCGGCCTTCGTAACACAGGCTGATTCACGAGTTAAATTTTCCCTGCGTTAGTTCTAGGCCTTTTTCAATCAAAAACTCAACTACATCTGCACCGCGATCGATAAATTCATCGAGGTCTTTCTTCTCTTCCTTACTAAATTGCTTCAAGACAAAGTCGGCAGGATCTTGCTGCCCCATGGGGCGGCCAATTCCCAAACGAATTCGGAAGTAATCAGGAGTACCAAATGCAGAGGTCATTGATTTCAGACCATTGTGGCCATTATCGCCGCCACCTAATTTTGTACGGATTGCCGAATATCCAATATCGAGTTCATCATGAAGAACAATAATTTTTGCTGGTTCCACCGAGTAGAAATTAGCAAGGGCCTTTATCGGTCCACCAGTCTCGTTCATGTAACTATGTGATTTAGCGAGTATTACCGGATGCGCATCAGCACCGACTCCTATCTTGTAGGCGGCGATGCTAGTGCGAGATTTATGTGAAGCTAATTTGATTGAGTGACGTTTAACAAGATGGTCAATCACCATCTGACCCACATTGTGACGGGTGGCAGCGTATTGATCGCCTGGATTACCAAGGCCCACTACCAACCACGTCATAATGAGAAAGGGTACGGGTTATGCGTCCTTCTTTTCAGCATCTGCAGCAGGTGCCGCAGCATCTGCTGCTGGAGCAGCTGGTGTCTCTTCAACTGCTGCAGCTGAACGCTCGGATAAGTGAACGATCACTGTCTTTGCATCGCTGACAAGTGTTGTTCCTGCAGGAAGAACTACATCTGATGCGTACTTTGAAGTTCCAGCAGCCATTCCTTCGATATCGAGAGTAAGGAACTTAGGAATTGATGTTGCCTCTGCCTCAACTTCGATTGTGTGGTGTACGTGCTCGAGGATTCCATCTGGATCGTGCTTTCCTTCTGTATGAACAGGAACAGCAACGGTTACCTTCTCGCCGCGGCGGACAAGAACGAGGTCAATGTGCTCAAGGATCTGCTTGAGTGGGTGGCGAACTACTGACTTAGGAAGTGTGAGTTCTACTTTTCCATCAATATCGATATTGAGAAGAACGTTTGACTCTTTGAGTGCAACGCCGAGTTCGCGTGCTGGCAATGTGATGTGAAGTGGCTTCTCACCGTGGCCATAGATGACTGCTGGAACCTGTCCTGCAACGCGTGCACGACGTGATGCGCCCTTACCGAATTCAGTGCGGGTTGTTCCCTTGATTGATACTTCTGCCATGAAAAAACTCCTAGTTAGTAGTTCAAAGCCTTTGGCTATGAACCAGAAGACGATGTGCTCTGACTAGGAGTTAGATACCTTGCCGTCGATAACGGTTTCGATCGAAACCCTCGCCAGAATGAGGTAAGAGTAGCCTGACTTAGCTGTGGCCGTCAAAAAGACTGGTAACTGAGCCATCTTCGAAAACTTCACGGATTGCGCGGCCTAGCAGAGGCGCAATGGAGAGCACTGTCAGCTTATCGAAGTGCTTATCGTCAGCAATTGGCAATGAGTTGGTGACTACAACCTCGACCGCGCGAGATTCCTTGAGACGATCAATTGCAGGTCCTGAGAAGACTGCGTGGGTTGCTGCGATGATGACATCTTTTGCCCCGCCGTCAAAGAGCGCATCTACTGCCTTTGTAATAGTTCCGGCTGTATCGATCATGTCATCAATTACTACACAAGTGCGACCTGCAACATCACCAACAACTCGGCCTGTCACTGACTCATTGGGAACAAGTGGGTCGCGTGTTTTGTGAATAAATGCGATTGGGCATCCGCCAAGAAGTTCTGACCAACGCTCAGCTACACGGACTCGACCGGAGTCTGGTGAGACGATGGTCAACTGTGAGCGATCAACTTTGCTACCCACATAATTAGCAAGCATTGGAAGAGCAAAGAGATGGTCTACTGGTCCATCAAAGAACCCTTGAATCTGTGACGTGTGAAGATCAACAACCATCAGGCGATCTGCACCAGCAGTCTTATAGAGATCTGCCATCAAACGTGCAGAGATTGGCTCACGTCCGCGGTGCTTCTTATCTTGGCGAGCGTATCCGTAGAACGGTGCAACAACTGTGATGCGCTTTGCAGATGCGCGCTTGAGAGCATCGACCATGATGAGTTGCTCCATGATCTGCTTATTGACCGGTGCGGCATGCGATTGGATTACAAACGCATCGCATCCACGAACTGATTCTTCAAAGCGAACAAAGATTTCACCATTAGCAAAGTCATATGCCGATGTTGGTGTGAGTGGAATACCTAACTCCGTTGCTACTGATTCTGCGAGCTCTGGATATCCGCGTCCGGTAAATAGACGTAATCTCTTCTCGGAAGATAATCTGAGTTCGCTCAAAGGAATTAGCCCTTCTTCTCATCACCGTGACGCGAGGCTGCGTCTGCTGATTTCGTACCGGAACGCTTACGCAGGACCCAACCTAATACATTTCTCTGCTTTGCCCTAGCAACTCCGATTGCTCCGGGTGGCACATCCTCTGTAATCACCGATCCAGCCGCGGTATAGGCACCATCTCCGATAGTGACCGGGGCAACTAACATCGAATCGCTACCAACTCGGACGTGATCTCCAACTGTGGTGTGATGCTTTTCGACTCCGTCGTAATTTACAAAGATTGTGGCAGCACCAATATTTGTGCCTTCACCAATTGTGGCATCGCCTACATAGGAAAGGTGTGGAACTTTGGAACCTTCACCTACTGATGCATTCTTCATCTCAACAAATGCACCAGCTTTACTTGATTCGCCAAGATCTGTTCCGGGACGAAGATATGTAAATGGGCCAACGTTTGCATGGGCACCAATCACCGCACCTGTGCAATGAGATTCGATCACGCTAGCACCTGTTGCGACTGTGCAATCCAACAATGTGGTGCGCGGACCGATGACGGCACCGCCGGCAACACTAGTTTTCCCAGCAATCCATGTGCCCGGCAATAAGGTGACATCAGATGCCACAGTTGCAGTCGAATCAACCCATGTTGTCAAAGGATCAACAATTGTGACACCGGACTTCATCAATTTTTCATTGATGATATCTCGCAATAGCGCGGCACTTTCAGAAAGCTGTGCACGGTCATTGACGCCAAGGATCTCAATGAAATCTTCAATCAGAACTGCCGCAATTGACCCACCTTCATTGCGCAAAATTTCCAGGACATCTGTCAGATAGAGCTCACCTTGTGAGTTGTTGTTCTTTAGTTTTCCAATCGCACCAGCAAGTTTTGCACCATTAAAGGCGTACACGCCTGAATTAACTTCATAAATGACCTTTTCACTCTCGCTGGCATCGCGCTCTTCAACGATGCGCAGGAGCGAACCATCCTCTGCTCGCACGATGCGTCCATAACCAGTTGGATCAGGGTGTTCTGCAGTCATCACTGATGCCACAAAGCCGCCCTTGTGATGAACTTCTAAAAGCGCTGCAAGAGATTCAGTCGTCAACATCGGGGTATCGCCTGCCAGAACCAGGACAGTGCCGGTCGAGGTAATACCGGCGAGCGCCAACTGTGTTGCATGGCCGGTGCCGCCACGGTGTTCTTGAAAGACTGTGACTGCGTGAGGTGCAATCTGTGCAACATGTGCTTCAACTTGTTCGCGACCTGCGCCAACAACAATCCGCAGATTCTTTGACGCTAAACCTTCAACAGCATGAAGAACATGTCCAAGAAGTGTGCGCCCTGAAATCGAATGAAGAACCTTAGGTGTTGCAGATTTCATTCGCGTGCCTTCTCCAGCGGCGAGAACAACCACTGTTTCTAGGCTCATATGTGAAGTCTATCTTGCTCCGCCAGCTTCTTCGGCGGGCAATTGAAATTGCTCCGCCACCAGGTATCGATCCTGGACCCTGGGCTTCAAAGGCCCATGTGCTAGCCACTACACAATGGCGGAACCCGTATTCTCCCTCATGACACAGGGTGCTGGCGACCAGAATGCGCACTCGTATTAGAGAATTTTTGCTCCATGTACTGGGCCAAAGGCTCGTGCAACGCTTCCTACAACTCCACTCGAGGTCAGAGCAACGGCCAGATCAAGGCCTGCCTCTTCATCTGCAACGAGAAAAGCAACTGTCGGACCAGAGCCAGAAACGATTGCACCAAGTGCTCCATATTCTTGTCCAACATCAAGAACTAGTGAGAGTGCAGGTCGTAATGTGCATGCTGCGCTCTGTAAATCATTAGTCAGCGCTGCACCGACTGCCTTGGCATCTCCTGCAAGCAGCGCTTGCATTAATTGATCGCTAATGCGAGGTTCTGCAACATCTAATTCAGCGCGTAAACGATCGCACTCAGAGTAAACAGCAGGGGTAGAAAGTCCAACGCTGGAGAGCGCTAATACCCAGTGATAAGTGCCGCGCGAAAGAGCTGATGTGAGTTGATCACCATGGCCTTGTCCTATTGCCGTTCCACCGGTGAGCATAAAGGGAACATCGCTTCCGAGGGATGCAGCAAAATCATGTTGTTCATCGCGACTCATCTCTAATTCATAGAGATAGTCAATTGCCAGAATTGTTGCTGCAGCGTCTGCACTGCCACCTGCCATTCCTCCAGCCACTGGAATGCTCTTCTTAACTTCAATATGCGCATCAATGGTAATTTCATATTCAGATGCAATTAGCCGTGCCGCTTTGACCGCTAAGTTTGTGTGATCTGCTGGTACCCCATGCGTGTGATCTCCTACGATCGAAATAGTAATTCCCGAACCAGGAGCGCTCTTAGTCACGGTGACATCATCAAAGATCGAAATAGCTTGAAAAACTGAGACAAGGTTGTGATAACCATCTGATTCACGCGGCCCAACAGATAGTTGGAGGTTGACCTTTGCAGGTACACGTACGGTCACACTCTCTTTTGCCACAGTGTGACCTTATTGCTTATTGGGCAATTTTGCAGAAGTCTTCGATCGTCAGCGCTTCTCCGCGCAACGTGCCATCTATACCGACCGATTCCAAATGCGCTTCTGCTGCGGCCGAACTGCCGTAGAGCGAAGATAAAGTCGAACGCAGCATCTTTCTGCGCTGGGCAAAGGCTAAATCGATGATCGAGAAGACTTTCTTTCGTAAAACTTCATCACCCAGTGGGGCATGCCGGGTAAACCCAACTAGCTTCGAATCAACATTGGGCGCTGGCCAAAAGATGGAACGTGAAACCGATCCTGCACCGCTGACATCGGCCCACCATGCTGCTTTCACACTTGGGATTCCGTACTCCTTGCTATTGGGTTTAGCTGCAAGTCGATCTGCGACTTCTGCCTGCACCATCACAACACCGCTGCGCAGAGTGGGAAAGTGCTCAAGTAAATGTAGGAATACTGGGACCGAGACGTTGTAGGGAAGATTTGCAACCAACACAGTAGGTTGTGAATCTAGAGTGCGGATTGCAAGTGCATCACTGTTGATTACCGTGAGTTTCTCTGGATGATCGCTATGTTTACCTGCAGTGACCGGCAATTGGTGGGCTAGGCGTGTATCGATCTCGATTGCAACCACCGACTGTGCTTCTTCCAGTAGCGCCAGAGTTAAAGAGCCAAGTCCAGGCCCAATCTCTAACGCCACATCACCTGGTTGCACATCTGCTACGCGAACAATCTTGCGACAAACATTGGCATCAATCACAAAGTTCTGACCTAAAGATTTAGATGGCTTGAGATCCAATAACGCTGCTAGTTCGCGGATCTCAGCTGCACCTAACAAAGTCACTGCGAAGTTCCTGCCGCAAATGAACCAAATACGCGCTCGGCATTGCCAGATAGAGCGTTGGCAAACTCTTCCAGGTCTGCCTTTCGCTCTTGTGCCATAGCACGAACGATTGTGGCGATCTGTGCTGGAGAGTTCAGCGAACCTCTATGTGGAGTTGGTGCCAAGAATGGTGAATCGGTCTCGACCAAGATTTGATCTATCGGTGTGATGGCAAGTGCTTCACGGAGTTCAGGCGCGTTCTTAAAGGTGACTGTGCCAGCAAAGGACAAGATATATCCGCGTTCGATGCACTTTTTCGCCATCTCAACATCGCCTGAGAAACAGTGGAATACAGTCTTTTCGGGTGCTCCTACCTCAAGTAGCACTGATAAAACGTCATCATGTGAGTCACGATCATGAATAACCAGGGCCTTCTTCATGCGCTTTGCTAAATCAATATGCCATTTAAATGATTCTTGCTGTCGTCCACGAAGTTCCGGTGGAGTGCGAAAATAATCAAGACCCGTTTCACCGATGGCTCGCACTCGAGGTTGGCTAGCAAGGTTTTCAATGATTGCTAGATCTGAATCCAGATCTTCAACTACCGGCGCTTCATTCGGGTGAAGTGCAACGGCTGCAAGAACTTGTCCATCATAAAGTGCTGCCAGATTTGCTCCCCACTGAGATTGCTCTGCCGAATATCCCACTTGAACAATGCGATCGATTCCAGCACGTGCGGCATCCTCGATTACCTGGCGAACTTCAGGGGAATCAAAAGAAGTATTTGCAACTATTTCAATATGGGCATGTGCATCAACACATGGAACTGGAAGTGGCTCTGGTGCCGGAGCTAATTGACGATCAATATCGCGATTGTGGCGATCTGCCATGGGGTTACTTACTCTTTAATCTCAAGACGGGGAAAGAGTACGGGCGTCTTAGTAACAACTGCTCCTGCCGGTAACTGACCCCACGTTGCGACGTCACTAATCTTCTGATCGCCAATTGCACCGAGTGATGCCTGCGCACCGAGTGATTGCCACAAAATCTCAGTGGTGGTTGGCATTACTGGGTGAAGTAGGACAGCCAGTGCGCGAAGAGATTCTGCAGTGTTATAGAGAACTTCTTCTAGCTCTTGTTTATTTGCCGGATCTTTAGCCAATATCCATGGCTCTTTCTCGGTGACATAGCCATTTACTTTTTTACAAAAATCCATAGTCGCAACAATGCCACCTTGGAAATCAAGTGCGACCATCGCTGTATCGGCAATCTCTGCCGTCTTGGCCAAAGCGGTAGCTAACCCTTCATCGCGATGTTGTGCTGGAATGATTCCTCCACAGTACTTTTCAATCATCGCAGCAAGACGAGAGGCTAGATTTCCAAAATCATTTGCTAATTCAGAGGTGTATCGAGCGCTCATATCCTCCCAAGAGAAAGAGCCATCGCTTCCAAATGGGATTGCGCGTAAGAAGTAATATCTAAATGCATCAACGCCGAAATGATCAGTGATATCTGACGGTGCAATTCCAGTGAGTTTTGACTTACTCATCTTTTCGCCACCAACAAGCAACCAACCATGTGCGAAAACTTTACGAGGAACGTCTAATCCTGCAGCCATTAGCATTGCTGGCCAAATTACAGCATGGAAGCGCAAAATATCTTTTCCAACTAGATGCACATCTGCTGGCCAAGTCTGAGCAAACTTTTTTCCACCTTCAGAAGTTGCATCATCTGTAAGCCCGACTGCTGTTGCATAGTTGAGCAGCGCATCAAACCAAACGTAGACAACTTGATCTGTGTCCCAGGGAACTGGAATTCCCCAATCAAATGTGGAGCGACTAATTGATAGATCTGAAACGCCACCCTCCAGGAATGAGATAACTTCATTGCGTGCACTCTCAGGTTGGCAGGCTTCAGGATTATTCTTGTAATGATCAAGCAAAGGTTGAGCAAAAGCAGATAATTTAAAGAACCAGTTATTTTCGTTGACAATCTCGACTGGCTTGCTATGGATTGGGCAGAGCTTTTCTCCATCTGCATCAATCAAATCACCAGGGAGCTTAAATTCCTCACAGCCAACGCAATATGGACCTTCATATTTACCGGCATAAATATGGCCAGAATCTTTTAGCGATTGTAAGAACTTTTGCACTCGTTCGGTGTGACGTGGTTCTGTCGTACGGATGAAATCATCGTTTGCAATATTGAGCGCTTCCCAATTTGGTTTCCAAGCTTGCGCAACAAGTCGATCTACCCATGCTTGGGGCGCAACGTTATTCTGCTCCGCAGTACGCATAACCTTCTGACCATGCTCATCGGTTCCAGTAAGAAACCAGACAGATTCACCGCGTTGGCGATGCCAGCGAGTAAGTACATCGCCTGCCACCGTTGTGTACGCATGCCCAATATGAGGAGCATCGTTGACATAGTAGATCGGGGTGGTCAGATAGAAGGATTTCACGGGCGCCATCTTATTACGACTTACTGGCATCAACGACAGCTGCGTAGACGACCTTCTTAGGTAATTCAAATTCCTTTGCAACAGTTGCGATTGCATCTTTGCGATCCATGCCTGCAGCCTCAAACTCGCGCACTCGAGCAACCATTTCATCAGCAGTTTTCTCGGCAGATCCGTGCGGAACTCCGGCAATTACCATTGTGATTTCGCCCAAAATCTCTTTTGATCGCGACCACAGAAGTAATTCATCTAAAGTGCCTCGAATAGTCTCTTCATATGTTTTTGTCATTTCGCGGCAGATTGCTGCCTGTCGATTTCCACCAAAAACTTCAATGGCATCGCATAAACATTCGGTAATCCGATGTGGTGCTTCAAAAAAGATCATCGTCCGCTCTTCAAAACGCAACGATTCAAAGTGTGATTGACGAGCTCCAGTGCTGCGTGAAAGAAAACCCTCAAAGGTAAAGCGATCTGTGGCCAGCCCTGAGAGTGCAAGGGCCATAGTCGGTGCACTTGGTCCTGGAATAACAACAACGGGGATATTGAGTGCAATTGCATCGCGCGTTAATCGAAATCCAGGATCGCTAATGGTGGGCATACCGGCATCGGAGACGACGAGAACGCGCTTACCGGCTTGCAATAAAGAGAGAACTTCTTGAGTACGCACGGTTTCATTTCCATCAAAGAACGAGATGATCTTGGCGGTAAAGGTGACTCCAAGATCAGATGCCAGGCGATGAAAGCGGCGAGAATCTTCGGCGGCGATAATTTCTGCGTCTGCTATTGCAGATTTCAGGCGCGGGCTGGCATCGCCTGGATTTCCCAGTGGGGTTGCTGCCAGAGTTAAAGTCACAGCGCTATCTTCTCAGGAATTACTCCACTTTACTTACCGATGCGCTTACTCTTGCTCTTGTGACTCAGCCGCTAACTTATATTGGCATCTACGTGATCGCGGCCCTTGCATTTCTATTACGCATCATAAATTTGGGCTTACCAAAAGGCCTAGTTTTTGACGAGGTTTATTATGTGGATGCCGCTCGAGATTATTTGGCTCATGGTGTTGAGGTAGATGGAATAAAACCAGAATTCGTCGTTCACCCTCCCGTCGGAAAATGGCTCATCGCAGGCGGCATACGAATTTTTGGCGATAATGAGTTTGGGTGGCGAATTTCAACTGCGATAGCTGGTGTTATTGCAATCATCTTACTTGGTCTTATTGCACAGCGCCTCTTTAGATCACATTTTCTGACTCTTCTAGCGACATTCTTAGCAGCAGTAGATGGATTAGCCCTAGTTCACTCCCGAACTTCATTACTAGATAACTTTCTTACTGTTTTAATCTTGGCTGCAACATATTTCTTCATCCGAAGAAATTATTTTGTTTCGGCCCTCTTCTTAGGGTTAGCGCTCGGAACAAAGTGGAGTGCTATCTATTTCATTGCACTCTTTGGATGCGTTGTGCTCTACCGGGCTTTTACTCATCACACGGGTAGTAATCTCATCAAGCCAACAATTAGTCGGTTAGCGACCTTTGGACTGCTTCCAGTTGCTGTCTACATCTCAACCTGGGCAGGCTGGTTCTTATCTGATCGCGGGTGGGCACGTGATCACTCCAATAATCCATTATCTTCATTTATCTATTACCACCAACAAATGCTTAACTTTCATACTGGGTTAAACACAAAGCACGCTTATCAGGCAGATCCGTGGACATGGTTGATTCAATCTCGACCTACCTCTTTTTTCTATGAGTCTCCAAAAACTTGTGGTGCGCCATCATGTTCCCAAGAAGTTTTAGCGATGGGAACGCCATTTCTCTGGTGGGCAGGTGCGATTGCAATCTTTGTTGTGATTGGATTTTGGATTAAATCAATAATTGAAAAGAGAATGGAGCCAGCGTCCAACATTATTGTGCTGGGAATCGCCGCTGGATATCTGCCATGGTTTGCCTTTCAGGATCGAACTGTCTTCTCCTTCTACTCCATCGTTTTCCAGCCATTTTTAATTCTCGCATTGGTCTACTGTGCCCGTTGGTTTATCTCACATAATCAGCGCTGGGGAATGATTGCAAGCTGTATATTTGCCCTCTTGATCTTCTTTAATTTTCTTTACTTTCTCCCGATATATGTGGGAGATGTCATCACATACGACGCGTGGTACTCGCGAATGTGGTTACCGAGCTGGATTTAGAACTTATTGATTTGAAGCGCGATTATCGCGAAGGCGTGTGACGGCTTCTTCAGCCAATTGCTGATCAAAGATCTCATCACGTGATGGAGCGGCAGCAGCTAGCGCTTCTCGCTCGAGACGTTCTTGCTCTTCACTCCATTTACCTGGCTCAGTTAAATCGATTACACGGCGTGATGGAACTGCCTTTGCAGCATGAACGTAGGTTGGTACAGGAACACTCTGTGGATCCCATTCACTGGCAGCCTTCTGACTTCCCTTAGGCAAGATTGTTACTCCGGTGGTCTCACGCTCTGCTAATGGAATCCAATGTTCAGTTGTTGTTCTTGGTGCGACTACTTCTGCAAGATTTGTAGAAGAGATACCGGCGTTGGTGCGATGTAATTCGTCACGACGACGCTTTGCAATCTTTTCTGCATTAGTTTCGTGACGAACTTGTGCAAGATAGAAGATAAATCCTGCAACAGGTAACAAAATGAGTGTGTATGTAACTGCTTGCATTACTGCACCTACCAATGTCAGAACGAATGAAGTAATTATGAGTGAAAAGAAAATTCTTCTACGTACAAGTTTTAAGTGATGTGCACGAAGACGATCGGCTTCTGTAAGTGGATTTGTGGTTCCGGCAACAACCTCAAGTGCGCTGCGATATCGCTGTGCGCTCTTGCCGGTAAATTCATTGCGGCTATGTATCCACCGTGGCAGAAAATAGGCAACCCACATGCCAATAATTGCTAGATAGATAATTCCGGACGCCATGATGAGCCAAGATTAAGGGGTGAGCCCTGCACAATCGTGGATTTGCGCCTTGCTGACCATCACTTTTTTAAGTGATCGCCGGGTTCTCTTTTACATAACAGATGTGGTCGCGCCATTGTCCATCGATATGTAAGTAACGTGGACGAGGACCTTCGAGTACATAGCCAGCTTTCTCAGCAACTCTGCACGATGGCGCATTCTCAGGGCGAATGTTGATCTCAATACGGTGTAGACCAAGTTGATCAAAGCCAAAGCGGGTAAGTATTTCTACAGCCTGCGTTGTGAATCCACGATTGGCAAAGTCTTGGTCGATCCAATAGCCAATGTGGCCACCTCGTAAGGCTCCGTATATGACTCCGCCCAACGTAATTTGGCCTATGAGATTCGGACCTTTCCAAATCACAAACGAATAGGAGCGTCCGTTGCTGGCTTCACGATTGAAGGTGCGCACCATTGAGAAGAATGATGGAAGTTGCGGTGCGTGTGGTGCTGAGGGGACGGTGGGTAAGGTTGCTTCCCATTGTTGTAACCAATCGCGATTTCTGGCGCGAACTCGATTCCATCGCAGTCGATCGCGTAAGCGGAGTGGACGTAACTCGAGCTCGCCATCGCTAAGCAGAATCGGCCAGTGTTGTGCGGACATGAGAATTAGATGTATCGGCGTTCGAGAACTACGACAGTGACATCTGCCCCCGTTTCAAGGGATGTCACACCTTCGGGCACTGCGATAAATGCATTGGCATCAGAGAGTGTGGTCTGTTCGTCTTGGGCCGATGAATCACCCTTACCTAGAGGAACAATTGACTTGCCATCCTCAGATAAAACTCCGCGCAAATAGGAGCGTTGCCCGTCTGGTGAAGTTATTGGACGTTCTAGCTTTGCCTTCACCGATGGGCGGTGGATTGTCGAAGCGCCGAGCATGGTGCGAATCATCGGGCGAATAAAGAGCTCGAACGAGATGTAAGCAGCGATCGGATCTCCCGGCAAGGTAACTACTGGAACCTTATCTGGACCGATAGTTCCGTAATTGTGGCGGCCACTGGATTCAATTGCTAGATCAATAGTTGTGATCTCACCAATTCCAGAAAGTGTTCGAGTGATCAGATCAAAAGAATCATCCTTGCGCTCTCCGCTAATCACAATCAAATCTGCGCGGACGAGCTGATCTTCAATCACATCTTTGAGCTCGTCTTCATCATCGGGAATTGTGTGGACTCGATAGGCAACCGCTCCGGTTTCACGGACAGCAGTAGTGAGCAACCATGAATTTGTTTCATACTCTTCGTTCTCGCCCAACGTATGTCCTGGCTCAACTAAATCTGGACCAGCTGAGAGAACTACAACTCGCGGATGAGGTCGCGTAGGTAAGTGATCGCGACCAATTGAGGCAGCAAGTCCGATCTGGGTGGATCGAATTCGGCTTCCTTGTTTAAGCACTAGACGCTCACCGGCAAATACATCTGCAGCCAGAGTCGCGCCATGAGCATCGAGAAGCGGCATATCAAACGGCTCAAGAGGTCTGCAGAGGGCCAATAGGGATGAGAGAAATTCATCTACTCGGACGTGCTCTGCCATAATCTCACCATACTTGTTCAAGCTACTGAATACGGGGATTGACGTGAACTTTCACAATGAAAAGTCGGATCTTCGAAAGCGATATCGCAGAGAACGTAGCGAACATGCTGTTGATACTCCTTATTCACATCTGATTAATTCAAAAGAAATTTCTCTCGCCAAAGTTATTGCGAGTTACATTTCTTATGGTGACGAACCCAACACTAAAGAGCTCAATCAAGAGATTGTGGCGTCTGGAAAAAAGTTATTGCTGCCGAGAATTACCCAGACCCAAAATGAGCCAGATTTAGAGTGGGTTCCCTGGAATGGTAAAGATGAAAATCTTAAAAAGAATGGCCGTCTACTTGAGCCAATTGGTGCACCAGATATAGATCGCAACCATATTGATGCTGTGATTGTTCCCGCACTTCGGATTGATCGTGAAGGATATCGCCTAGGACAAGGTGGGGGATTCTACGATCGTGCGCTTCCACATCTAACTGCATGGACCATTGCATTGGTATTTCCGGAAGAAATTTCAGGACAACCTCTACCTCGCGAAAGCCATGACATTCCAGTTAATGCATATGCAACTTACGACATGGTGGTTCGAATAAATTAAGGAAGATTACGAGCCATCACGATTCGCTGAACTTGATTGGTTCCTTCGTAGATCTGAGTGAGTTTGGCATCACGCATCATTCGCTCAACTGGATAGTCAGACACATATCCATATCCACCTAATACTTGCACAGCATCTGTCGTAACCTTCATCGCAACATCGCTAGCAAAGGCCTTACTGGCTGCTGAGAAGAATTTAAGATCCTTATCGTTACGTTCACTCCTTGCAGCAGCTGCATATGTCAACTGACGCGCGGCCTCGATATTCATAGCCATATCTGCCAAGATAAATTGAATTGCTTGGAAATCAAAGATCTCTTTTCCAAATTGCTTACGCTCGTGTGAATACTTTTCTGCTGCATCAAGTGCGCCTTGTGCAATTCCTAGCGCTTGCGCTGCGATCGTGATGCGAGTGTGGTCCAAGGTATCCATGGCAATGGAAAAGCCTTTGCCTACATCTCCGATTCGGCGATCATCAGAAATTTCTACATTATCGAAATACACCTCTCGAGTGGGTGACCCGCGAAATCCCATCTTCTTCTCGGGTGCCCCGAATGAAATGCCTAGATCAGATTTCTCAACAATAAATGCGGTGATTCCCTTTGATCCCTTACTTGGGTCGGTCTGGGCAATGACTGTGTAGAACTCAGAGACCCCAGCATTTGAGATCCACTTTTTGCTTCCATTAAGTAGCCAACCATTTGAGGTCTTCTCAGCTTTTGTCTTGAGCGCTGCTGCATCTGAGCCAGCTTCTGACTCAGAGAGACAGTAAGAGAAACCTTTTCCACGAGCGAGTTCGGGTAACCAACGCTTCTTCTGCTCTTCATTTCCGCCAAGTATGAGCGGGAGTGAACCTAATTTATTAACAGCCGGGATAAGAGATGACGATGCGCACGCACGAGCAACTTCTTCAATAATTAAAACTACAGCTAGGGCATCAGCGCCCTCTCCACCATATTCAGCTGGAACGTGTGCTGCATGGAGATTTGCCTTGATTAGCGCATCAGATGCCTCTTGCGGATATCGATGATCTTCATCTACTGCATGAGCAAATGGAGCGATCTCTTTATCGGCAAGCGAACGGACGCTATCTCGCAGGTCTTGATATTCGCTAGGTAATGTAAATAGATCGTTGGTCATCTACTTCTCTTCTCTCGAGTGCAGTGATTGCAAGTACGCGTTGTAGTGTGCAAGTTCATCTGGTTCGCCCATTGCAGCTTTTCTCTCTTCGTTGCGATCAATGCGACGGGTTTCTTTCGCATCATCGCGCATCCATAGAATAAAGGTTGCAATTAAGGCAAGAATAATTGGAATTTCTCCCATTGCCCAACTAACGCTTCCGCCAGCCCGTTGGTCATCGAGGACTCCCAAGCCTAGCCATGGAGCGTTCTGCGATGCGTAATACCCCTTATCAATCAAGGTAGTTGTCGATAGCAGTGCAATGGAGAAAAAAGCGTGGATGGCCATGGCGGCAAATAGGATCACAATGCGGACGAGATGATGAATTCGGCGAGGGCTTGGGTCAACACCGATCACAATCATAAAGAAGAGGAATCCAGCAAGAATAAAGTGAATATTCATCAATAGGTGACCGGCATGACTTGACATCAAATTTCCAAAGAGATCAGTGAAGTAGAGAACAAAGAGTGAACCGTCAAATAGAGCAAGTGCAATCACTGGATTGGTAAACAAAACTCCAACACGTGAATGCAGTAATGCCACAAGAGTTGCGCGAGGTCCACGCTCATCTGGAGTGCGTCCTTGTGGGAGAGTGCGAAGTGCAAGAGTTATTGGCGCTCCTAATACCAACCCAATCGGTGCAATCATGCCTAATGTCATATGAGCAATCATGTGATATTCAAAGGAGTACTTGGCATAGACGCCTAATCCCCCACTTGTTGCAAAATCAATCAGTGATATTCCTAGAGCAAATGCGACTGTACGACCAACAGGCCACGAATCACCACGCTTCTTCAAAGTTGCAACGCCTTTAATGTAAAGAGAAACTGCCAAAATCAGTACACCGATGAAGAAGACATCAGCATCATATGCCCACAGAATATTTACCAAAGTTGGAGCAGGGGGGACTTTATCCTCGACAATTCGCTCGGGACTTGCAATGAGGGAGAGCCAGACTCCAATTGCCATAATTGCACCCATGAGGGCAACTTCAACCGAGATCAATCGTGAGAATCCACGCCAATCAATTTCCGATCTGCGTGCAATATTTTTTCGATGTAGGTACCCGAAGTAGACAAGCACTGCAGATAATAGAGTTTTTAAAATAATCAGACGTGCATATGAACTATCCCAAGCATCTTTAAAATTCAAGCGAGCCCAGGCGTTGAGTAATCCGCTTGCAACAACAACTACTACAGCCCACAAAGCCATGACGCTAAATCGTGGAATGGCAACCTTTCTATCTTCACTAGAGATAAATGTCAGCGCAAGTAAACCGCCGACCCAGAGCGAGAGACCGATTACATGTAAAAGCATCGAACCAATGGCCAATGCATGTGAACCTCCCGATGCTGAGTGACTCTCTAGCGCTGGTAGTGCGATTGCTACTAAAGAAAGTGCCAAAAGCAGAAGGGTAGGAATTACTTTTTTGATCCGCGAAAGCAAGAAGCCAACTATGAAGGCAATGATGGTTTGGGTGAAGAGATAGCGGCCCAATGCAACCTGTGAAATGAATGAACGAAGTGAGGTGAGATCGAGGGCCTGCGTAAATGGCGTATCTAGAATCTGCGCCAAACTTGCACTGATAAAGAGAGCGCTAGAAATAAACCAGAGCAATCCAACTAGTGAGGCCTTTTTACGTAAAGCCAGAGCGCTTTCAGCCAGAGCTCCATCTCGATTTAGAAGTAGAAAACTCATCGCAAGAAGAAATCCAACAACTGCAAAACTTGAGATGAAACTTAGATATTTTGTAATAGCCAGAACGGCATCAACCTGCATGACTATCTCTCTTTAAATATCTTGCGTGCGTACGCACCCATTCCAACGAGGACAAGAATGGAAAGTCCTAAAAGAAAAATCACAAAGAGGTTTGTGCCAAAGTTACTTCCGACAGGATCGCTTGTAGGCGATGCAGATGGCTGCGGTGCAGCGCTAGCTGTTGGAGTTGAGATAACGGCTGCCGAATAAGTAAAGTTGAAGGAGCCTTCCAGTGGAAGATCGGCTTCAGACAGTAGAAGATAAGTAACTTTGTATTCACCAGAGGTCTCAAGAGGTTTCATCTCAGCAACTGCATCTGTTCCAAGTACTGTGAGAATTCCGGTGTCTACTCTCTTACCGTTTGGATCAGTGACCACAATTTCATTTCCTTCTTCGATCAAAGGAAGTTCGGTTGTAATTGTGATCGCGCTAGGGCCAGCTTTTAGAGTCGATCCCGCGATCGGACTTGTGGCAACTAAAGTATTTGCCTGGGCGGCAGAGCTAGAAAAAAACGCAAGCGCTGCAACGAGACCGGCAATTACCTTGGCCCAACTCTTCACTGTATGCCTCCTGTTTCGCATATTTATGCCTCAATTCGCATCTATAGTCTCACTTCTTTAGACTATGCATCTACCCCACCGGGGAGTTATTTTCTCAACATTTAGAGACTTCGAAGGGAATGTGACGATGCCTACATATCAATATGCCTGTACCGCCTGCGACCATACCTTTGAAGCGCTCCAATCCTTCGCAGAAGAACCGCTGACCACCTGTCCTGAATGTAAAGGTGAGGTCCGCAAGGTTTACTCAAGTGTTGGAGTTGTATTTAAGGGTTCAGGTTTTTATAAGACTGACTCAGCTAAGCCTGCACCAACTTCGAGCTCTGATTAATCGTTGTGGTGTGGCGGCTTATCAGCCTTGATATCTTCGTCACGTTTTGTATCTACATCTTCACGTGGATCGCGTTCATCCTCTGTTGTGGATGGGAATAAATCGCTCATAAGAATCACATAGTACATACTTAGTACATGTTTATGCGACTTGGATCATTTATTGTCGGCCACCGCAAAAGTGTGCTCATTACCTACATAATTGCGATTCTGATTGCAGGCGGTATTGGTTCACTCTCGTTTGGCAGACTCGACTCGGGCGGATATTCAGATCTCAACTCTGAATCAGCCAAAGCCGCTAACTACATCACCGATACATTTAAGGTGCAGGATCCTGTTGCAATTCTTGTTGTAGATGCTGGGTCCCGTTCTGTAGATGATCCGGCGGTTATTGCCGAAGCCGCTAGCCTTGAGAAAGAAGTTGCGTCAACAAAGGGAATTAAGCGCACACTTTCGTACTGGACGGCAGGTGGTGCGCCAACGCTTCGATCGACCGATGGTAATGCTGCCTTCTTATTTATCTACGCAGATATCGAAAATTATGACTTTGAAGGTTATGCAGCCGTTGGTAAGCGAATTGCCGACGGATTTGATGGTGAATATAAATCTTTGACTGTCTACGCCGGAGGTGGCGGAGTTGTCACTGATGCAATCAACTCGAAAATTAAGACCGATTTACTCCTTGCAGAAAGTATCGCTATCCCGCTGACATTCATCTTGTTGGCATTTGTCTTCGGCGCACTGGTTGCATCGGCGATGCCACTTGTCGTAGGAGTCGGTGCGATTTTAGGTTCATTCTTCCTTACTTATTTATTGACGCTTACTACAGATGTGAGCGTCTTTGCATTAAACCTGATCACAGGTCTTGGGTTAGGTCTTGGAATTGATTACGCACTTCTTATGGTCAACCGATTTAGAGAAGAGCTCCACAATGGCAAGAGCGTTGAAGAGAGCGCGATAATCACAGTCGGTACTGCAGGAAAGACTGTCTTTTATTCAGGCCTCACGGTGATGGTCACACTTAGTGCACTCCTGCTCTTTCCGCTTAACTTTCTCAAGTCATTTGGGTATGCGGGAGTAGTCGTTACTCTCTTTGCGATTTTTGGTGCACTTATTCCACTTCCAGCGCTTTTAGCAATTTTAGGAAAGCGTGTGGATAAGGGAGTTATTCGCCGAAGTGGATTAACTCCTAAAGAAGATGGCCGCTGGGCGAAGACCGCGCGCACTGTAATGGCGCGACCATTACCAGTAGTAATTGGGTCACTTGCACTTTTAATTACGATGGCGTTACCGATCTTCAATATTGCCTTTGCTCAAGTGGATTCACGAGTGTTGCCAGCATCAAATCCTGCTGCGATTAGCTCACAAGTCATCGAAGATCGATTCTCGAGTTTCGAAGGTTCTCCAATCGAAACGATTCTTCCTGATGGCGCAGGACGTGAAGCAGAGCTCAAGAGTTTTTTAAGCGCTGCGGCGCAAGTTGAAGGTATTACACGCGTTGGTGAACTTGAATACGCAGGAAAGGATATTCGAGTTCAAATAATTCCAGGAACGAGTTCACGTAACCTTGATGCAGAACGAATTATTAATGAACTCCGTGCCCTCGATAAACCTGAAGGCTTATTAATTGGTGGAGCTGCTGCAGATTTCACTGATTCACAAGGAGGAATTGCTCGCACTCTTCCTTGGGCTCTTGGTTGGATTGGATTAGCAGTATTTATCTTGATATTTATCTTTACTGGGTCAATCATCCTTCCACTCAAGGCCGTGCTACTCAATGGTCTGTCACTGGTTGCAACGCTCGGTGTAATTACATGGATCTTTATTGATGGGCATCTCAAGTGGCTAGTCGGAGATTTCACGGTGACCGGAACTCTTGATACCGGATCTGTCATTCTGGTAGCAGTTGTGGTCTTTGGACTTTCAATGGACTACGAACTCTTCTTGCTCTCACGCATCAGAGAAGAGCACTTGCAAGGTAAATCCAATGTCGAATCTGTCGCAGTTGGACTTCAGCGATCGGCACGCATCATTACAGCTGCAGCCCTATTGCTGGCAGTGGTCTTTGCCGCTTTCATGACAAGCGGTGTTACATCAATCAAGATGTTGGGATTTGGCGTCTCATTTGCCGTGCTTCTTGATGCAACTTTGGTGCGTGCGCTACTAGTGCCTGCATTGATGCGTCTTTTCGGAGAACGCAACTGGTGGGCTCCAAAGAGCCTGCGCAGATTTACTCTGACCCACTAGTAGGCCTTAGGCTTAGGCCATGGATCTCATCGCAACTCTGCAATGTGCAGATCAGCCTGGAATCGTGCACGCAATGACTAGTGCGGTGCTTGCCTGCGGTGGAAATATTATCGAGAACCAACAATTCACCGATGAGCCAACCAATACCTTCGTGATGCGTACTCGATTTGAAACAAGTCAAGGAATTGAAGTTGCGCAAAAGAGTCTCAATGACGGGCTTGGTCGATTCTCGCCAACTCTGCATATTCGCCCAACCGAGAGCAAACCACGTGCACTTGTGCTTGTCACCAAAGAGAGCCACTGCTTGCGTGACCTTCTCTATTTATTGGAGCTGGGAGAATTACCTATTGAGATTCCGGTCGTTGTTTCAAATCATGAAGAACTGCGTTCCTTAGTTGAGTCACACGGCTTTACTTTTATTTATCTGCCAGTCACTGCAACTACTAAGGCTGCTCAAGAAAATGAGCTGCTTGATCTTGTCGAAAAGCACGCCATTGATTTTGTCGTTCTTGCTCGTTACATGCAAGTGCTATCAAATGATTTTTGTGCAGCACTTCCAGGCCGAATCATCAATATCCACCACTCATTCTTACCTGGATTTAAAGGCGCTAAGCCGTATCACCAGGCACATGCTCGCGGCGTAAAGATCATCGGGGCGACCGCGCACTTTGTAACGCCTGATCTTGATGAGGGTCCGATCATTGAGCAAGATGTTGCACACGTCAGCCATACTTCAACGCCCGAAGATCTCATCGCGCTAGGACGAGATATCGAGCGTCGAGTACTTGCAAAAGCTGTTCGACTTTATGCCCAAGACAGAATATTTATCGTAGGACAGCGCACAGTTGTCTTCTCTTAAGAATTAACCACGAAGCTAAAACTGGCTGTTGAGCCAGAGAGTTTCATTAATGCATTCTTAAGCGATACTCCACCACGAGTAAGAACCATGTCTGTTGCGTTGGTTACGCGCTGAGCTCCTCGAATGTTATATGGAGCAGTCGCCATCACCGCTGCATTCTGCTTATCAGTGAAATAAGTCTGCGTCGTCAGCACTTCTTTACCACCTACCCAAACCTTCTGATGGATATGGATAGTTCTAGCTGGATACCAACCAGGATAAATTCCCTTAAAGGTAACCACTCCCTTTGCATTGGTAAATTGAGTACCACGCAGGAAGTTTCCAGAATTTGTACCCGCGCCAAGGTCATCACCTCGAGAAGCTACCCCTGAATACACTCCTTGGGCATTGGCATACCAAATATCAACTCGTGCATTCTTGATTGCCTTGCATTTGCTATCTAGTACAGTGAATTTGAGAGTCAGGGCCTTGCCTGCCTGCCCATCAGTGACATCACTGCGAGTCGGAGTACTGGAGAGATAGTAAGGACCTTCTTCTATCGCTTGCGTGAGCAAACATTTTGTAGTCGCGGCATTTGCTGGCAAAATAAAACTAATAGTTGAAATAAAAATTGCTGTTGTGAGCGTTATAAGTTTTTTCATGTGGAAACTTTCCCAATTTCTGATCTATTTTTGCTCAAATGCGGCTGAGTGAACTCTGTGAGTTGTTATCTCATTAGTGTCCCCGGCGGGAGTTGAACCTGCGACCTACCGCTTAGGAGGCAATTTTTTACTCAGCAGATTTTGTCAGGAGGTAAGAGATTACTTCCGGGATACTATCAATCTCATCCTGGGAAGGCACTCTTCCTTCTTTTGAAACTTCATCCCATTTTTCCTGCATTCTCATGAGAACATCTTGCCGATATGTATTTCTTTGATGCCAGTCAGATTCTAATCCAACGGCTCCAAACCTTTCTGCAGCCACACGGTCCACTATGTCGCCTATACCCAAACCATCTGATGTGATGTGAGAAATCACATCGAGATTTGCTAATCGGTGGAAAAACATTTCAAACGCAACTTCGCCATCATTCACATAGTCATCTACTGGAATTAATGTGAGGATTTCACTAGTGATTGCAGGACTCGACATGATTGCAAATGATAATGCTGCGCGCCACTCGGTGTTTGGAGAACCACATTCAAGAATAAATTTAAGAGTCTGCTCACTAACATTTTGAGCTCCAACTACTCGGATAAAAACCACTTCGTATAGATGGTCTCCTTCATCCCAGAGCATTTCCTCTTCTTCACAGAGTTCTTGGTTACTCCAGCAATCGGCGTGCTTTACGGCTAGAGAATGTAATTCAAGTGATTCTGCTTTTAATAGGAAATCATTGAAGTCTTCCCAAGTTTCAAATTCAGGTATGAGTTCTGGCATTTCTTGCTCCTTCGCATCCGTGAAACAATCTAACCACTTTCTTAGTAATTAATTATTAGTGTCCCCGGCGGGAGTTGAACCTGCGACCTACCGCTTAGGAGGCGGTTGCTCTATCCACTGAGCTACGGGGACTTAAGGGTTATCGGGCTATTACTTGGCAAAGATTAGCGTTAGAGATAACCTACGCTAAATGCGCTCACGAGGAGCGCGCAAAAGAATATATGAGAGGCCACCCATGAAAGCGCTCGTTATCGGCGCAGGCGGAGTTGGCAGTGCAATCGCAAATATCGCATCCCGTAGACCATTTATTACTCAGATGGTCATTGCCGATCGCAATCTGTCACGCGCTGAAGCCGTAATAGCAAAGGTAAAAAATTCCCGATTTTCAGCAGCGGAGGTGAATGCTGCCGAACTTGAGGATATACGCGCTCTCATTCGCAAGGCCAAACCAGATATTGTCATTAACGCGGTAGATCCGCGTTTTGTTATGCCAATCTTCTTGGCTTGTGAAATTGAAAATACCAATTACATGGATATGGCAATGTCACTTTCTCGCCCGCACCCGCATTACCCAAATTCTGAGACAGGTGTGAAGCTTGGCGATGAACAATTTGCCCGCGACTGGAACTGGTGCGAACGAGGCATCTATGCCGTCGTTGGAATGGGTATCGAACCTGGCATGAGCGATGTCTTCGCCAGGTATGCCTCAGATGAACTTTTCTCGCGACTAGATGAAGTAACTGTCTTTGATGGTTCAAACCTGACAGTGGAAGGAGCTGACTTTGCTCCATCATTTTCAATCTGGACAACTATTGAAGAGTGTCTCAATCCACCACTGGTCTGGGAGGACGGCCGCGGTTGGTACACAACCGAACCATTTAGCGAGCTAGAGGTCTTTGATTTCCCAGAGGGAATTGGTCCGGTTGAATGCGTAAACGTTGAGCATGAAGAAGTTGTATTGATTCCGCAGAAAGTTGATGCAAAGAAAGTTCGCTTCAAATATGGGCTTGGCTCTGAATTTATCTCGACTCTTAAAACTATTCATATGTTAGGAATGGATCGTAAAGATTCAATCAATGTTCAGGGAGTTGAAGTTTCTCCACGCGATCTGCTAGCTGCAGCACTTCCAGATCCTGCAACGTTAGGTGAGCGCATGCGTGGTAAAACGTGTGCAGGAACTTACGTCAAAGGTTTAGATAAGAACGGAAAACCAAAGGCCGTATACATCTACAACGTTGTCGATAACTCGTGGTCGATGGAGAATTTTGGAGACCAGGCAGTTGTGTGGCAGACGGCGATAAATCCAGTCATGGCGCTGGAGCTTATTGATAAAGGAATCTGGCAGCCTGAGGGAGTCAATGGTCCTGAATGGTTTGCTCCAAAGCCATTCCTTGATCTCCTTGCAGAGTACGGAAGTAGCTGGCACATCAGAGAAGAAGATCCGACAGGAATTGAGGCATAGCAATGTCACAGTGGGCACTTGTCACGGGAGCAACTGCAGGAATTGGCGAGAGTTTTTCTCGCCTACTTGCATCCAAGGGATTTAATATCGCACTCGTTGCTCGTGACGAGGCTCGCTTGCACGAACGTGCCGCATCGCTTCGGGAGAAATACGGAGTGCAAACCTTCGTACTCCCTGCAGATCTAGCAACAGATCAGGGTTGTGTGGCTGTTGAAAATTACATTAAGGAATTTGAGATCGACGTTCTCATCAACAATGCAGGCTTTGGCATCAATAAAGCATTTACAGTAAGTGATCTTGCGGCAGAGCAGAATCTATTGGATGTGCTCGTGCGTACTCCGATGCGACTGATGCATGTGATATTACCGCAGATGAAGGATCGCAATAGAGGAACAGTTATTAATGTTTCATCAGTTGCCAGCTTTATCGCGGGTGGAACTTATAGCGCTTCAAAGTCATACCTCACCGTTCTCTCCGAATCACTCCACACAGAGCTTCGTGATACAAATGTGAAGATCAGTGCGCTGTGCCCTGGATTTACGCGAACCGAATTTCACCAGCGCGGTCGGATGAAGATGAGTGGCCTTCCAAGTTTTATGTGGCTCGATTCTGACCAGTTAGTTGCACAATCGTGGTCTGACGCACAGGCAGGCAAGGCGGTGAGTATTCCCGGATGGCAATATAAACTTTTAGTTGCCTTCATCTCGATCATGCCCCGACATATAGTCCGCAAAGTTGGGATGAATCTGCGCAAACGCCAGCGCTGACTCTCACAGGAATTTCACTGATTTTGCCTCTACTTTAGATAGCATTACAGCATTATCTACGGAGGTATCTCATGTTTCGCAAGGTCCTGGCTGCGACAACCGCGGCTCTACTTGTCTCAGTAACGCTTAGCGTTGCTCCTGCTAGCGCGGCTGTAAAAAATGGCGCTCCATGCACCAAGGCTGGAGCAACTACAAAATCAGGTGGAGTGACCTACCGTTGCACCAAGTACGCACTACAAACAAATTCAAAACTAACCTGGCGTAGCGCCGACTGTGTTACAACAGTTAACGCATACTTGAAGACCAATGCATCAGTTACTGCAGCTAAAACTGAAACTGCCAAGACAGTCGCGGCACTAGACGAGGCAATCAAAAGCCTTGAGGAATCAATTACCGCATTGACTCCTGTCGTTGCAGCAGATGTGAAGGTTGAACAAGATCGAATCGCAGCTATCAAAGTAAAACTAGATGCGATGAAAGCTGACTCTGCTAACCTGACTAAAAATGCCAAAAATATTAAAGATTACGAGACTGCAATCTCTTGGCGTGAAATCACCATCAAACGTCTAAATAGCCAGATCACTGCCTTTACTTCAAAGATAAAGAAGTTGCAGAATGAGAAGAGTGCGGCTAATAACAACCTCAAGCTCATTTCCTCATCAGCAAGTACGGCGCTGACGACTGCAAAAACAATTTGCGGTTAATTAACCAATAGTTACTACTGAGGCGGTTACCTTTACGGGTAGCTGCCTCAGTGCCGTTGTGGCAGGTCCAACTAAATTTTTACCAGATAAGGTAAAGGTGGCTCCATGCTCAACGCACTGCCACTGATTACCACTCTGAAATAATTCTCCCCCTTGGTGTGTGCAGAGCAAATTTACTGCAGCATAATTCTTGGCGGTTGTGCGAACTAGCGCGATCGATTTTCCTTGCACATTGTCAATGCGAACTACGCCGCCGACCTTTTTGAGTGCGGGGTTAGATTTCAGAGTTACTTGAACTTTTCCAGAGGAAAGAACCTTTACCCCCGAAGCCGCTTGAGCACTGGTTGGGAGAGCAAAAATCCCTAGTCCAATCAGGGAGAGACCGCAGAGGGCGGCGCGGCGTGTCAATTCAGGATTGGTCTTTTCGTCTTCCATCTTAGGTCTCCCCTATTCATCAATGTTTCTGCTCAGATCAGACTTCTACGGGTGCGAACTTACCTGATGATCCGGTGGGGCGCACTAGTAATTCTCCTCGCACATTCCATTCTGAGGTTGACTCTAAGCGGCCCAGTTCTATGGCTTGATCTCATTTTCTACAACCTGGTGATGATAGCGATCCTTGCCTCTCTATTTTTCTCCCCAACTGAAAATGATCCACTCGCACTTGCTCTCCTGGGTTGCGCATTCGCCAGTTGGACATTTGGTTCAATTCTCTCTAGTTATGGCGCCTTCTACACTTTAAATTACTTTTTAGATTACGCCATTAGTATTGCATACACCCTCTTCTATCCATTCTTGCTATTGGCGATACCACGAATTTTAAATAGTCGAAAAAAAGTTTCAATCATCGAGATACTTGATGCAGCAATATTTGGACTTGGCTTAAGTTCGATTGCCACTGCACTTATTCTTTCGCGCGTTATCAACTCGGATCTTGATCAAGGATTTTTCGACATTTTTTACCCAATTTGTGACTTAGCAATAGTCATTACAATAGCCATCGCAGCAATTACCCAGACTATTAATCGCCGCTTTATTATTTTGGTCTTTGGTTGTGGCACTTATCTGCTCTTTGATTATCTTTTTCTGTGGCAGAGCATTAAATCCCAATACATCTTTGGCACTCTCTTTGATAATGGCTGGTTGCTTGGATTTGCGCTTATCGCTCTCGCGCTCTGGTCCCGTCCAGCAGATCATCTCGAGTTTCGATCTATCCATCCCGCCTTTATTGCGCTCTCAATCTTTATCAGTCCAACTCTGTTGGCGATGATGGCGTTGCGGCCCGGGATATTTCCGTCGTTCATCATATTTCCGACGATCACCACATTGTTTCTCGCGTTCATCCGCATGACAGTAAGTCTGCGACAAGCAAGTGCTCTCGTGGATGAGAAAGAGTTGGCTCGCACTGATGAGTTAACTGGGCTTCCAAATCGTCGAAAGTTGATCGCGGAGTTAATTGAGTTCTCACGGATCGAAGGTGCCCTCATGCTCCTTGATCTCAATGGTTTTAAACGGGTGAACGATCAATGTGGACATGCAGCAGGAGACCAAGTTTTGGTACAAGTAGCGGCTCGATTTGCCCGTGTGCTTCCACCAAGTGCGTTGCTTGCTCGACTTGGTGGAGATGAATTCGGCGTATTGCTTCCGGGATCAGATACATCTACCCAGGAGATTGCACTGGCGCTGCAGGCGTGTGTGAGTTACCCATTTCATATTGATGGCAAACCAATATCAATTGGAGTCAGTGTTGGCCATATACGCAATAGCGAAGGCGGAGATTTATTAGCTAAAGCTGATGCTGCGATGTATAGAGAGAAACGTAAAGCTAACTCTTAACTGGTTTCTCCGGTTTATCTGCTTTGATCTCTTGCAATCGAGCGAGTGATTCAAGTCGCTCTTGTGCATGGTCGACAATTCGCTCTGGGTAACCATGCGAATAGCCATCAAGATATAGCCACGGTTCATGAATCTCTGCTGCCGACAGATGTGCCAGCTCTGGTACATATTTACGAATGTAATTGCCTTCTTCATCGAAACGTTTGCCTTGTTCGATCGGATTAAAGACGCGGTAATAAGGGGATGCGTCAGTTCCGGTACCTGCTGTCCACTGCCATCCGTGAGCATTGGATGCCACGTCATAATCAACCAAGTGCTGCGCAAAAAATCTTTCCCCGAGTTGCCACTCTAGGTGAAGATCTTTTACTAGAAAGGATGCGACGACCATACGCGTGCGATTATGCATCCATCCCTCGTGGATTAATTGGCGCATGGCTGCATCGACAAATGGGTATCCAGTCTTTCCTTCACACCAGGCTTGAAATTGCTTTCCAGGCTTGTCGTACCGCATCGCCTTAAATTGAGGTGCGTAGTACTCAGTATCGGTGTTGGGATTATGAAAGAGAACATCGGCATAAAACTCGCGCCAGGCAATCTCTTTTCTAAATGTGTCGTGAGCCTTGCTCTCACCTAAACCAGCGAGAAGTGTGCGGGGATGAATCTCACCAAACTTGAGGTAGGTGCTCATCTTTGATGTTCCATCGATGCCAGCGAAATTTCGTGCCTCGTCATAGCTATCTAGTGCCCGCTTTGAAAACTCTTTGAATCTCCTCAGCGCTGCTGCTTCGCCGGCTGCAATCACCTCAACTCCATCTGGCATTGGAAAATCAGGGAAGGCGCGGAATTTCGTAGGTGGAGTTGGGGCCTTAATAGTTATGGGAGTTTTAGCTGGAGCTCTCCACCCATGTACACACCAAGCGCGATAGAACGGCGTGTAGACGCGATAAGGAGTGTCATCACTTGGCTTACGTACTCGACCGGGAGCAACAGCATAAGGACTTCCGGTACGAATGAGTTTAATCCCGGCTGCTTCAACTCGGGCATCACGTGCTGCGCCATATCGCTCGTACTCATCTGAAATATGTACTTCGGTGGCACCATACAGCTGCATCAATTCCGTCAAAACTTCAACTTGATCGCCTTCGATAATGTGAAGTCGATTACCAAGAGTTTCATCAAGTGCGCGAAGAGACTGCCCCATGTAAGCCAACAATTTTTCGCCAGCTACTTCAATCTGAGTTTTATCCAGAATAAAGATTGGAACAATCTCATCGCTAGATTCAATAGCGGCGTTGAGAGCTGGATGATCGCCAATTCTGAGGTCGCGTCGAAACCAAATAATGCTGCGCTTCGGCGTTGTCATGGCATGATTTAAGCACTATGAAGGCAATTAAGCAGTTCCAAGTTCGCGGCATCCCAGGTCAGGTCTCTCGAATCAGCATCGGTGATCGAATCATCGATTATTGGGCTCCCAAAACACCTACAGATAGCCTCTTGCTCGCCCATGATGGGCAGAACGTCTTCGATGGCAAGACAAGTACCCACCGGCGAAAGACCTGGGAGATAGGGCAATCTGTCAATCGCGTAAGTGCAGAACTTGGAAACACTCCACCTGCGGTTATCGCAATTTGGAACGGCAATACAAAGGCCGATCCTTATGCACGTATCAAAGAGCTTGCACCTGAGAAAGTTTTACGTGGTGGAGTGAAGGTAATTGTGAGTGATGCTATTCCAGTGACTGTTGATCAACTCTATGGTGATCAATATTTAAACGAAATTTT
Organism: Actinomycetota bacterium; assembly: GCA_041165585.1. Classification (GTDB taxonomy): domain Bacteria; phylum Actinomycetota; class Actinomycetes; order Nanopelagicales; family Nanopelagicaceae; genus Planktophila. The sequence continues at coordinate 52,628 of JBEANF010000045.1, forward strand.
CTCAGTGATAGTTCCGCAATTAGTCAATCTGCTAGAGGTTGAAACGACACCAGAAAAGACTGCGATGATCGGGTCAAGTATGGGTGGGCTTTGCACATTAAATGCGATGGCAGAGTATCCAGACACTTTCCACACTGCGCTATCACTTTCTACACATTGGCCTTTAGGTGGCGATCCCTTAGTAGATGCACTGATATATAACCTACCAAAGCCAGGAAGACATCATATTTACATGAGCCATGGCACAAAGGGTCTTGATGCAGACTATGCACCTTTCCAAAAGCGTGCCGATGAATTAATTTTGAAAAAGGGTTATCGCCAAGGAGCGGACCTACTTAGTCGCGTGCATGTGCGCACAGGACACAATGAAAAATCTTGGGCTTCTTTTATTGATGAGCCAATATCTTTCTGGTTAGAAAAACTCACTATCTAACTGACCAGATTCCCTGTGTTGCTACTTTTGAAGTAATTCTAATTCTATTTCCCGAAGCACTCTGACCAAAGAGAGTCTTTGTCGCGTAAAGTCCAAGAGTGGTCAGATCTATATCTATATCGACCCCGGTGCGTGAGATGAATACCAGGATCTTCTCTTTCTTCGATTCACGAGAAAAGAGAATGTAATCATCTTCTGTAGCAAGCCATCGCAAACCACCATCGGCCAATGCACTGCTCTTCCTGCGGAGTGCAACCAGTGCGCTTACGGATGCAAAAAACTCGTTATCCCAGCTCTCTTTCTTACCCCAAGGCATTGGACGACGCCCATCTTCACCCCAGGCACCCTCTAGCCCAATCTCATCGCCAGCATAGATTGAAGGAACGCCAGGATAAGTCAATAACAATGCCATGGCACTTAAGTGACGATTGCTATCGCCATTGACAACAGTGCGCATGCGAGCGGTGTCATGTGAATCTAAGAGAACCATGCTCGATACCAATGATCTCCAAGGAACTGAGGCGGTAAAAGACTTCATACTCGCCACCATCTGTGACCCATTTATACGAGGCATCGCAAAAGGTAACCCTTGAAATCCGCCCCCGATTGTTGAGTTCTGATTTATCCAGTTCCACAGCGGGCGCATAAAGCCTTGGTAATTCATCGCTCCATGCCAACCCAAGCCATCTAGATCGGAGGCAAAGAAGTCACCGTTTTCTGCAACTAGCCAAGCGTTTGGATTGGTCTCATCCATCGCCCTTCTTATTCCATGCATAACTTGGTCATGCAAGTCATCTTCTCCAAGGCGGCCTGTCATATTTCCAACATCAATTCGCCAACCAGCCATTCCAAATTTCGGCGAAAGCCACTTGCGCACAATCGAGTTTTTGCCCTCGTACATCTCTTTGCGCAAAGCTTTGGAGTTGAAATTTAACTTTGGCAATGATGCATGCCCCCACCAGCCGACGTAGCCATGCTTGACTGACTTATCCCAGTAAAAATAACCATGCTCCTTGGAAGTTTTATCTCTCTTTGCTTTGGCAAGCCAAGGATGGCCTGCTCCACAGTGATTTGATGTGAGATCACCCATCACCGCAATCTTTGATTTGCGAGCAGCCTTCACCAACGAGAAGAGCGCTTCATTCCCACCCAAAAGTGGGTCGGCATGATCAAAGCTAGATGCGTCATATCTATGATTGGATCGGGCAGGAAAGAACGGTGTGAAGTAAATACCATTGATTCCTAGCGATTTTAAGTGATCTAAGTGCTCTTCTACACCTTTGAGATCTCCTCCAAAGAGCTCTGTTCCAGTTGTCTTATCTCGACCACGAGGGGCTTCATCCCACTCACGCGGCACCGCCCAGACTGGGATCTCTTTTTTGATATCAGATTTAGCAAATCGATCAGGGAATATTTGATAGAAGACCGATGATCGAATCCAACGTGGATATTCAGGCAAAGCAACGATCTTAAAATCATCATTGGTATGAACATCATGATCGCTCAATCCATATGCATTGAGCCACTCGTACTTACTCTCAGAGATAAAGACAAAGCGATAGGAAGTTTTCAGATTGACGATCTCAACCTTAATCTTCCACCAACTCTCGGTCTTGTTTGAGCTCTCTTTCTTTAATTCATATGAACGAGGTTCACCATCTTCATAAATCCGAATAAATGCCTTTGCAAAGGTATACGACTGCGGAACTCGAACTCTCAAGGTGATCTTCTCTCCCAGTTTGGGAGCGCTATTACTCACATAGATTTCACTGCCATCGTGATGTGGCTCTTGAATAAGTGAACTATTTGATCGTTGCGTCGATTTGCTTGAAGGCAACTCGTTCTCCTTTGATATTTACTGCAGTGGCGCGGATAGAAACCTTGCTTCCATACTTGTAATCAGTTGTAGAAAGATAGATGCGATAAGGGCTATTGCTATCTGTGCCTGCAGCTACCCACTTATTTGATCCGGCGGCCTTGACCGAAAATTCAACTCGATTAAGTCCGGATGATTTAAGCGGTGCCGTTATCTCATACATGCCCGTCAAAAAATCCATCTTGCTCTTGAGTGTGCCAACAGAAATTTTTGGCGAAGGTATTGGGCTCATTGATTGCAAGACAACTGCCTCAAAGGCAGGAATTGCTAGATTCACTGTTGTTGCCTTTGTAGTCACAGTGGGTGATCCCAGAAGCGGCTTCCATTGGGAAGCGGTGGCGGCAGTAACTGAAGTTTTAGCCACATTTTTCGAGTTATTGAAGGCTACTAAGTACTCAATCTTCTCGACTGGATCATACTTGGAGAGAACTAGTGTGCTACCTGATGCTCTGCGAATTTGCATATTTCCATTGGCAAGGCCTGGATAGGTTGCACGTAGCTTTGCCAGCTCTGAGATGTATTTCGCAATTGGGTGACTGGCAGCGTTCGTGAATGAATTTCCATCACCAACTGATTCAGCACCCACACGTGGCTCGCTCTTCCAAGCAAGAATTTTCGTCTCAAACATATCTTGGCGGGCCCGCTGATCTCCACCATTTCCAGAACCTGTCATACCAACTTCGTCTCCGTAGTAGACAGTTGGAATTCCGCGTGAGAAGTACATCAAGGCGTGTGCCAATTTTGTTCGTGCTAATAAATCATTTTTAGCACTTGCCTGTGATGCGGGGATAAGGAATCCGACGCGACCCATATCGTGATTGCCTAAGAAAGTTACCAGATTTGAGGCAGCCGATGTTGGTGTTGTGTATTGATCATCAACATCAAAGAGAGTTCCTAGCACGGAAGCATCTGAATATCCGGATGCAAATTGAGTTGCAGTGCGCTGAAAAGCAAAATCTAAGACAGTCTGAATTTTCCGCTCGCGCACATAAGTCACTAAATTCATGGGGTTGATATCCCAAACTTCGCCATAAATCGTGAAATTGTTGATGCCAACACTGCGAGCAGCGGCGTCAATTCCTGGGGTCCAATTTTTGAAGAAGTTATCATCAACGTGACGAGCAGTATCTACACGGAATCCTTCAAACCCATACTTCTTAATCCATGCGCCGTAAACATCAATCCACCCTTTATAAACCTCTTCTTTTTCGGTGGCTAGATCATCAAGGCTATAGAAATCACCTAGTTGTTCACAGCGCCCCTCACCCCAGCAACTGGTGAAACTTCCTACATTGTGATAATTCTCGAGTTTATTTAGCCAGTCAGGGTTCTTAGCGTTCTTCATCTCATCGGGGATAAAGGCGGTCTTCTCTGAATATTGGACGACGTCTCCCGTGTGATTGGTGACAACGTCAAGAATTAATTTAAGTCCGAGTTTCTTCGCGCAAGCCGAAAGCGCAAGAAGATCTTCATTGGTACCTAAGTGTGGATCTACATTAAGAAAATCCTTGCCCCAATATCCGTGATAGCCGGCACCACCAGATGTTCCATCTGTCTGAGTGACAAGAGGTGTCATCCAAACTGCAGTAAAACCCAGCTCTTTGATTCGGGCAAGGCCGTCATCACCAGGCTGACACGTTCCAGTTAATCCTTTGAGATCACCACCGTGAAAATGGGCAGTGCTTGCAGGGTCGTATCCAAAAGTTGGATCGGCACTTTTTCCACCTGCAAGATCATTTGATGTATCACCATTGCGATAGCGATCAGGAAAGACAAAGTAGATGAGATCTTTTGATAAACCAACATGTGGGTTCAAACTTTCCTGCGCAGTGGCAGAGTAAGGAATGAGTAAGGCGATGAGTGAAAACACCGCAATTACTTTTTTAAACATTAGCCTTTAACAGATCCTGCTGTAAGTCCATTAACAATATATCTCTGAAGACTTAAGAAGATGATAACGATAGGAATTGAAGCAAGAATTGAACCTGCGGCAAAAGGTCCCCAGTTTTCAGAGTACTGCCCTCCAATGAACTGCTGTAGACCGACTGCAACTGTGCGGGACTCCATATCTACCAGGAAGAGGCGTGCCAAGATGAATTCATTGAACGTTCCAATAAAACTCAGGAGCGAAACAACTGCCAAAACTGGTGCGGCAAGTGGCATAAAGATCAACCAGTAAGTCTGAACCGCCGATGCACCATCGATTTTGGCCGCCTCGTCTAGTTCCTTAGGGATGGAATCAACGAACCCCTTGAGTAACCAGATATTGACACCCATGGCACCGCCCAAATAGATAAGCAAGAGACCAGCTTGTGTGCCAAGTCCCAAACTTGGAGCAAAGGTGTAGACGCGCTCCATAATTACATAGACGGCGGAGATGGCCAAAATCGCGGGAAACATTTGGACCAAGAGAAGCATTTGAATCCCGGTTTTACGGCCTTTGAAATTGAGTCGGCTAAATGCAAAGGCAGATGCAGAACCGATGGTGACAGAAAGGACTGCCGTTGCACCGGCAATAATTAGTGAGTTCTTAACCCAAGTCATGTACGGAATTTTTGGGTCATTAAAGAGCATTGAGTAGTTTGCAAATGAAATCTCACGCGGAATAAATGAATCCAATCGCAAGCTGCCTGTTGAGTTAAATGACGAGATCACTACTAGGTAGAGCGGAAATAGCGAGAAGAGACAGACTGAAATAATGAGCGCATGGCGCCAAGAATTAGCGCGTAACCAACTGATCATTGGAAACTCTCCAATACCTTAGATTTACGAATTCCATACATTGAAATGGATGCAACCAGTATGAAAATCACCAATGAAATCGCACTCGCCAGTCCCAGATCTTGGACGGATGAACCAAAGGCGATCTTGTAGGTAAAGCTGATCAAGATATCTGTGGCACCTGCTAACTCACCATCAAGTTCTGCGCGCGGCCCGCCACCAGTGAGCAAATAGATCAGGTTAAAGTTATTGAAGTTAAAGGCAAATGACGCAATCAAAAGCGGAGAGAGAATCTGCAAGAGCAGTGGGAGGGTGATTTGCCTAAAAATCTGGCGAGGATTTGCTCCATCAATTGCCGCTGCTTCCAATAATTCTGATGGAATCGCCTGCAGTGCTCCACTAGAGACTAAATAGAAGTAAGGGAAGCCAAGCCAAAGGTTTACCAAAATGATGGCGAACTTTGCAAAAAGTGCGTTTTGGAACCAAGCAATATCTGTTCCTAATAAATTGTTAATTGCACCGAATTCGGTATTGAACATACCGCCCCAAATAAGGATCGACATGATGCTGGGCATTGCATACGGGAGAATCAAAATCGATCGATACACACGACGGCCACGAATTGGTTTATTCAGGGCAAGAGCTAGTAAGAGTCCTAGTGCAAAGGTGGTTAAAACCGAAAGGCTGGCAAAGGTTACCGTCCAGATAAATACGCTTAAAAGTGGCCCGCGTAGTCGCTCATCAGTAAATAATTTTGTGTAATTCTCAAACCAGATAGGCGCGCGCCATCCTGGCTCAAGGAAGAGTTCGGGTTGGCCTTCAATTGCATAATTACCGCGGCCATTATCCACATAAATTTCTCCGGTAATGATGTTCTTAAATTGATCAGTAGCTTCATCAAAGTCAAGAACTTGTCGCGAGACTATGCCAATCTCAAATCCTTCGAGAGCAATAAAATACTCATCTTGATACTTAAATCTCTTTAGTGAATAAAGTTCGTCTGCCTTAGCCATCTGTGCATCAGAAAGAATCTCAAAATTAGGAGCACTCTCTGCGACATCAAATTCGTTAATGGTTAAATCCGAGGCTAGAAGTGGTACTCGATCAGTCTCAGTGGAGATAAAATATGCTTTATTCAAAGGATCTGAGACAAGAATGGCTTCTTGATTTTGGTAGCGACCAATCTTGATTTCAAATGATGTACCTTCAGCATCGGGTTCAAAGCCTCGATTTTTAATCTGCTCGATTGCCTCTTGCTTGGAAATAATATTTCCGGTCTTGTAGTTATAACCAGACATCGTCACCGTGAAGAGAATCGGTGAGAGAACGAATGCGACGAGCAACAAGATTCCGGGAAGGAAAAATTTAAGCGGTATCGAAATTTTCGATAAATAGGTTAAAGCTAGGAGAATGATTGTTATCGCTAGGAAGCCAGCGATAACGTATTCGCCTTGGGCTAAGGCGCTCTGGGTAAGTGTGACTAAAACTGAACCCAGCAGGAGCAGAAAGATGAGCTTTAGTGCAAATGAAACTTTGCCCCTAAAGAACGATGTCATTTCCTGATCTTACCCTTCTAGTTCTGTAAGAAGTAATGCGGGCGAATTTCTTCGCCCGCATTACTTTTCAACTTACCTGGTTCTCTTTAGAGATCAGACTTTCCTGCAGTTGTATTGGCACGCCAGATAGCTGCGAGCTTGTTGCCCTCAACTACTGGATCCTTGCCATCTACAAGGACTGCTGTCCAGAATGCTGGAGCTGAATCCCAGTAGTTAGCGCCACCTGCATTGTTATTGAGGAATGCACCAATCTGTGGAATAGATGAAAGCGATGCTGCTGCACCGAATCCACGCTGTGCAGCTGAAACGGTTGCATCAAGTGCAGCACCCTTTTCGGCTGGTGGACGTCCTTCAACCTTCTGGTAGCGGACCTGACCGTCAGTTGATGCAAAGAAGTTCACGAGAAGTGACTTAGCACCAGCTTCTACTCCGTGATCTGCAGCAAATGTTGTCAAAAGTGCACCAGAGACTGATCCGAACATCTTGCCTGGCTTAGTGGCATTTACGCCTGGCACTGGCATGAGGTTCATGGTGAAGCCCTTGGCTACATAGTCTTTCCACTCCCAGTTACCGATAATTGCATAAGGAACTTTTCCGTCAAGGAAGTTGTCCTTGCAACCGGCATCTGTTGCTGGGAAGAAGCCATTGCTCTTCTTTCCATCAAGTAGGTATGTACGAACATTCTTTCCGAATGTTGTTCCGTTAAATGAACGGTTGTAGACGATGTTTCCACGTGAATCGAACTGGTATGCGTCTGCACCGAGAGCTGAGAATACGGAGTGAGCTCCCCATGACATTCCGCCACCTGCAACGCAGAGACCAGCCTTAAGTCCCTTAGAAGCCTTGTTAGCCTTGTAGAAATTAACCATTTCACCAAATGACTTTGGTGCAGTTGTTACAAGGTTGGTGTTGTAGATCATTGCTACGTTGTTAACATCGACAGGAACACCGTAGAGCTTGCCCTTGTATGTAAGGTCAAAGAATTGACCTGATGTGAAGCGAGCCTTAACAGCTGATGTCAATGTGATTGGTGCAAGCTTTCCGCTCTTTGCTCCGGTTGGAACCCAGTCATTTGCACCCATGACGATATCTGGGCCTGATGCAGATGTTGCCTTATCAAAGGCATCCTTGAGGGCATCAAAGTTTGAGAATGACTTAACTGTCACTGTATAACCAGCAACCCAGTCACCTTTCTCCTTAAGAACCTTTACTAAGTTTGGTCCGCGCTCACCATCTGCCCAGACAACAATTTCATTTGCTGCCTGTGCTGATGGAACAACGAGACCAGAAACTGCGATTGCAGCAGCGGCAATTACGCCAGCTACGCCATAACGCTTCTTTGTCATCAATTTCCTCCATGGATTCATTGCGTTTACGAGGGTGTAAAACACAAGTGATGTCGACCGAGGACTGGCCCCTAGCCGAGGCCCCTATTCTTGAGCCTCCCAGCAGGGTTATCAAATTATTAGGAGTAAAAACGCAGGACAAATTTTCATTTATCTAAACGTTATAAATGCCAGCCTTTACAGGGTGATTTTCAGAGTGTTATCTGTGCAGCTGCTCGACTGTGGAATCCCAGCCGACCACATCTTCCGGCTTACGAGGTGCCTTACCGACATAACGAGCTGATGGGCGAATCAAACGACCTGTGCGCTTCTGCTCGAGAATATGTGCTGACCAACCGGCAGTGCGAGCTGCTGTAAACATCGATGTAAAAAGTGGCGCTGGAACTTCGGCAAAGTCCAAAATAATCGCAGCCCAGAACTCTACATTTGTTTCAAGAACGCGATCTGGTTGGCGCTCACGCAATTCTTTAAGAGCTGCCTTTTCCAGGGCTTCTGCAACTTCGTAACGTGGTGCGTTAAGTTCTTTTGCAGTGCGACGCAATGTGCGAGCGCGTGGATCTTCTGCGCGATAGACGCGATGACCAAATCCCATGAGACGTTCTTTGCGATCAAGAAGATTCTTAACGTATGCCTCAGCATTTCCTGTCTTCTCAACTTCTTCAATCATGTGAAGAACGCGCGATGGCGCACCACCGTGCAGCGGGCCTGACATTGCACCGATTGCGCCAGAAAGTGCTGCAGCAACATCTGCACCAGTTGAAGCGATAACGCGAGCTGTAAATGTTGATGCATTCATTCCATGTTCTGCAGCAGAAACAAAATAAGCATCGATTGCGCGGACGTGCAGTGGATCAGGCTCTCCACGCCAACGAATCATCATGCGCTCTACGACGGTGTGCGCCTTATCGATCTCCGACTCTGGAACTGGTGCAGCAATGATTCCGCGAGCAGCTTGAGCTAGGTATGAAAGGACCATCACCGATGCACGAGCAAGGTTGCTACGGATCTCTTCATCTGAAATATCGAGAGTTGGCTTAAATCCCCATGCTGGTGCCAGCATCGCAATTGCTGATTGCACATCTACACGAACATCTCCTGAGTGAACAGGAAGTGGGAATGGTTCAGCATTTGGAAGACCTGGATTGAATTGATCATCAACAAGAAGTCCCCACACATTTCCGAATGAGACGCGACCTACTAGATCTTCAATATCAACACCGCGATAACGAAGCGCGCTACCTTCTTTATCTGGTTCAGCAATCTCTGACTCAAATGCAATGACGCCTTCTAGCCCTGGCTTGAAATCATCTGACACGGTGTGAACTCCAGTCTTGGCGCCTTCCGGCGCATTCGCTTATGGCGCCAATTCTGCACCCGAAAGTGGGGTGCTCGCGACCATCTCTGCGCCAAGATGACGCGGGGACGAAAGTGACGTTAGATACAGACATGAGCGAGAAGCCCGATCAGAGCCTGACCCGCGATGCCATCCGTGCGATGCGTCGTTCCTACGGAGATACCGGGTTGGAAACTCTTCCCGCAGATCCATTTGCTGCCTTTGCCAAATGGTTACAAGAGGCGGCGGCAAATGAATACATTGTTGAAGCAAATGCGATGGTTCTTTCAACTCTGGGCGCTAACGATGAAATTACTTCTCGCACCGTTCTTTTGAAAGATATTTCTGAAGGTGGCTTTACCTTCTTTACTAATTACCAATCACGTAAAGCCCATGCCATCGAATTAAATGATCGCGTAAGTGTTCTATTTCCTTGGTATGCGATGGAGCGACAAGTAAGTATTTCCGGAACTATTTCAAAAATCTCTGAATCTGAATCAGATGATTACTTTGCAACGCGTCCATGGTCGAGTCAGATCGGAGCTTGGGCGAGTGCACAATCTCAACCTTTGGAATCTCGCGCTGAGCTAGAGAGCCGCTTTGCTGGAGCAAGCGCTAAATGGCCAGAGGGGACAGCAGTTCCGCGGCCACCTCATTGGGGTGGTTATCGAATTCTGCCGCTTACTATCGAGTTCTGGCAGGGTCGTTATTCGCGCCTACATGATCGCCTTCGTTATGAGAGGCAGACCACCGATTCTGAGTTCGTACTCACTCGGTACTACCCGTAGTCTTGGCGCATGAGCGCAGAGATCACAATCCCAGAGAACCTCAAACCACGCGATGGCCGATTCGGTTGTGGCCCATCAAAGATTCGCCCAGAAGCACTCTCATCGGTGCTCGCAAGTGGTGCATCAATTATCGGAACATCACACAGACAGAAGCCGGTAAAGAATGTGGTGCACCGTGTACGCGAAGGTTTGAACTCACTCTTCTCGCTGCCTGAAGGATATGAAGTCATCCTTGGAAACGGTGGATCTACTGCATTTTGGGATATCGCAACCTTTGGATTGATTGAGAAGAAGTCTCAGCACTTAGTTTTTGGTGAGTTTTCCTCAAAGTTTGCCAGTGCATCTAAGGAAGCTCCATTTCTTGACGAACCTTCAGTTATTAAATCTGAACCAGGAACACACCCGCTGCCAGTTGCAGAAGCTGGCGTTGATGTCTACGCCCTAACTCATAACGAGACCAGCACAGGTGTTGCTATGCCAATTAAGCGTCCAGCTGGAACAGATGGCGCACTGGTACTTGTTGATGCAACCAGCGGCGCAGGTGGATTACATGTAGATGCAAAAGAATTTGATGCTTATTACTTTGCTCCGCAAAAATCATTTGCATCAGATGGTGGACTTTGGCTTTCATTGATGAGTCCTGCTGCGATCGAGCGAGCAGAGAAGATCAAATCATCTGGCCGCTGGGTACCTGCATTCTTCGATCTTGGTATTGCAATTGAAAATTCACGCCTTGATCAGACCTATAACACTCCAGCGTTATTAACTCTGATGCTGCTTGCAGAACAAGTTGAGTGGATGAATAGCAACGGTGGTTTGAAGTTTGCTGCAGGACGTAGCGCCGAATCTGCTTCAAAACTTTATAGTTGGGCGGAAAAGACTTCTTACACAACCCCATTTGTGGTAGATCCTGCACACCGTTCAAATGTTGTTGGAACAATTAACTTCGATGACGCAATCGATGCTACAAAGGTCGCAGCAGCCCTTCGTGCCAATGGAATCGTAGATACCGAGCCATATCGCAAACTAGGAAAGAACCAGCTGCGCATTGCGATGTTCCCATCGGTTGATCCAAACGATATCGATGCCCTCACAGCATGCATCGACTATGTAGTTGCCGCTCTCTAAGTAATGCCACGTAACGTCGTTCGCGATCGCTTCTTCTGGCAGGTCGCCTTCCAGACAGTTGCCGTCAATATGTTTCTCGGTGGCTTTGGTCCATCACAAGGCTTATTACGTGATGATCAAGGGACAACTGGCGCTCAGGCAGGGTTACATGGGACAGCCCTTGGAATCGCAGCAATTGTCGCCGGCTCACTGAACTCGCGTTTGGCTCATAAATTTGGTCGAGTAAGACTTTCATGGATGGGCCTTGCTCTCTTCTGCTTCGGTCTGAGCGCATTTATTCTCTTTCCTACTTATCCAACAACGCTTCTCTCAATTCTGATCGCAGGTTTTGGTACATCAACTGTTGTTAATAATGGTCTCACGATGCTTAATCACCATGCAGGAGATAAAGCTGCCTTAACGATTTCACAAGCAAATGCTGTTGCCTCGGTTGGCTTTGTTGGTGGAACGCTTTTAATCGGAACAATTGCTACAAACTATCCCGATAAGTGGCGCTTAGGTCTCTTTCTTGTCGTTCCGATGTCGCTCTTTATCTATCTCTTTGCGCGCGATAAGAATTATGTTGACCAAGTCTTTGACGAAGGCTCACGCCAAAGCGGAAAGATGTCAATTAAGTTTTGGATTTCATGGGTCGGATTTATCGCCTGTATCGGTAGCGAATTTGCAACATCCTTCTGGGCGGCCTCTCTCTTTAAAGATCGTGTCGGAGGAACAGCAGCAGTTGCAACTACCGTGATGTTGGCCTACGGAATAGGTATGGGACTTGGTCGTTGGTATATGGGTCAAATTCTCTTCAAATTACATCTTGATCAACAACTACTAACAGTCATCGCACTCCAATTTATCGGTTTTGCAATTTTCTGGTTCTCACACATATTTATTGTCAGCTTACTTGGCCTCTTTTTAATCGGCATGGGGCTCTCTACACAATTTGCGCTGGCATCTCTGCGCCTCATCGATCTCAGCGATGGCCGTCCAGATCAAGCGATTGGGCTAAGTTCATTGGCTGCTGGAATTGCCATCGCCTTAGCTCCATTCGCACTTGGTCTATTAGATGACCAATTCGGTATATCCCGCGCCTACATTATGGTCCCAGTACTCATTGCGATTGCATTTATTGTTGTTCTTCTCATCCCAACCCATGTTTCGCAGAAGAAAGTTCACGAGGCAGAAGGAATTTCAGAGTGAGTTTTAAAAGTCGTCGAATAATCTCGCTGGTAACAGTAATTGTGCTTTTAGCGTGGATCGTCATAGCCGGTAGGTAGAACACCCTCAACGCTGATATCGCTCGGTACTCCAACTTTATCTTTGTAATAGATCCAAGTTGCGAGCATTCCGATTAAAGAGATACCACCGCAGACTGCCACGCTTTCGCGCACACCGATTGCCTCGACTAAGTAGCCGATTGCAATCGATCCAAATGGCGTTCCTCCCATAAAGATCAAGAGATAAATACCAGTAATTCGTCCGCGGATTGCAGGATCAGAGTGCATCTGCATCAGAGAATTGGCAGTAATTAACATCGTCAGGGCAGAGATTCCACAAAGAGGTAGCCAGGCGGCATAGAAGTTATAGGTTGGCATTACAGAAAGACACATCACCGCAAGTGAAAAGACGGTTCCCATGCGAATCACAAACATAGTGTTTCGTCGCTTTTCTAGTCGGGCGCTTAAGAGTGCTCCGCTAAATGAGCCCAATGCAATAAAAGTTCCGAGCAAGCCAAATGAGGCTGGCCCCTTGTTAAATTCTCCACGAGCCATCAAGGCATTAAAGATCTGAAAGTTCAGACCAAAGGTTGCGGCAAAGAAGACAGCGATCATCACAACATAGAGATCGGGGCGGGCCTTAACGTAGGCAAATCCCTCACGAATAGTTCCTAAGGTCTTCTTACTTTCGCGGATAAAGAACTCTGATTCACGCATGGAAAGTAGCGCGATATTTACAGCGACATAGCTTGAGGCATTAATCAGAAATGATGGACCTGTTCCATAGTGGGCGATGAGAAAGCCTGAGATAGCAGGGCCAATTAAGCGTCCAGCATTGAAATTTGCTGAGTTAAGGCTGACTGCATTTGCTAAATCTGCATGTCCGACAATCTCAGATGTAAATGATTGACGGATAGGTGCATCAATGGCTCCTGAAATTCCAAGGACGGCTGCACATGCAAAGACATGCCAGAGTTCAATATTGTTGGAGATGACTAATAGACCAAGCACTAGAGCAGATAACCCTCCAAAGGTATTGGTTACCACCAGTGCAATTCGTTTTTTGACTCGATCTGCCAGTACTCCCCCGTGGAGAGTAAAGAAGAGAAATGGCGCAAATTGAATTGCAGTCACCAGACCTAAGTAATAACCGTTGTTATTAGTCAGCTCAAGTACAAGCCAATCTTGTGCGATGCGCTGGGCCCAGGAGCCAATATTTGAAACTGCATTTGCGGGATAGAGAATTCGATAATTTCGGTGGCGGAAAGAACGCCAATTACCGTTCTCATCCACTCGCATTCGCATTACTATAGACCTATGTCCGAGAAGTCACCGATTAAAACTGTCGTCATTCTCGTTGCTATCGGAACGATCGCCTGGTTAATTGCAGGAATGGTTGCCATCACCCTTGATGCAGATTCCAAATACATTTGGACCTGCGTTGTGGGTGCAGCTCTAGGTGTAACTGGTATTCGCTATTCGATCAGACGAGATCGACGGAGCGGAATTTAAGCCTCTAGTTGGCTAGCAATACCGCGAAGAACTCGACCGAGGCGGTCAGCCTCTGGCCCTGAAGGATGACGTCCATGACGAAGACCGTTTCCGACCTTATCTAAAATCTTGATGGTGTCTTCGATCATTGCTGCAAGATCATCGTTATTGATGCGGGAATTTTCAGCCAGTGACACTGGTGCATCGATGATGTGCACAGACATTGCCTGTGGTCCTTTACGTGAATCAATCACTGAGAACTCAAGCTTTGTTCCAGGCTTAATTGTTGGAACGCCGGCAGGCAGGGCAGTTGCCGCTAAATAAACATCTTCACCCTCATCGGATGCGATGAAACCAAAACCCTTTTCGAGGCTAAACCATTTAACGCGGCCTGTAGGCATTGGAGACTCCTTGATTTCGAAAGTTCAGGGGATGTGAACAGGGGTTGAGTTTATCGCAGGGCGATGGGGTGCTGCTACCCGGTTATTACGGGTGATCTACGAGTTAAGCGTGGCCTCACTATGTGCACCACAACCGTGGTCGACTGAGACTACGCGTGCATCATCAGGTGCAATTGCATTGGCGCAGACTCCAAAGGATGCGCGTAATGAACCGGCAATAGGTAAGAAGAATCCACATGTCTGACATGGCTTTGGTGCACTCTGTGCAATCGGAGCAGTTGGTCCACGATCACTTGCATACCAACGCTTACTTGCTTGATCACGACCTTCAATCGAGAGAACACGTGCACGTGAAAGTCCAAGATCAAATACTTGTGAAGGATCAAGATCTTCATCCTGAATAAGTGAGTGCACACCTGGTACCAAACGAGTGTCATCGAGAACGCTGGGAACAATTACTCCTGGCTGAATATCTTCCGGTTGAATGCGATCGCGATATTCAATCCACTCTGGTGCAAGTAATGAGTCAGGGCCGGGTAGAACTACAACGTCACAGACTGTCGGTGTTGCGCTCTCATCAACCTGTGCGACCGTAACGCACCAGCGCCATCCTTTGTAACCAGGAAGTTCTGCTTCAAATAAAAATGTGGTGACGCGATTATCGTGATCGATCTCTTCAGAGATTAACGCGCCAACCTGTGTCGCCTTTTCGGCATCGGCAATCGCAGCCTTACGTGCGATCTCTTGGGCGTTTGTACTCATGTGCTAAGGGTAAAGCAGAACAGGCCCGCGACGTTAATCGCGAGCCCGTTCTATTAACTTTATGCGGGATTTAGATTAGAAATCCATTCCGCCGCCATCGCCGCCCATTGGAGCAGCTGGCTTGTTCTCTGGCTTATCGGTAATGACAGCTTCGGTTGTAATAAAGAGTGCAGCAATTGATGCAGCATTTTGAAGTGCAGAACGTGTCACCTTTGCTGGATCGATGATGCCAGCCTTGATCATGTCGACGTACTCACCAGAAGCTGCGTTAAGTCCGTGACCTGATTCGAGGTGACGCACCTTCTCTACGATGACTCCACCTTCGAGTCCGGCGTTTATTGCAATCTGCTTCAGCGGCGCTTCAATTGAAACTTCTACAATCTTTGCACCAGTTGCTTCATCACCTTCGAGCTTAAGCTTCTTAAATGCAGCTGTTCCCGCCTGCAAGAGTGCAACGCCACCGCCAGCAACGATTCCTTCTTCAACTGCAGCCTTTGCGTTACGAACAGCATCTTCGATGCGATGCTTACGCTCTTTGAGCTCAACTTCAGTTGCAGCTCCTGCCTTGATGACAGCAACTCCACCTGCAAGCTTTGCTAGGCGCTCTTGTAGCTTTTCGCGATCGTAATCTGAATCTGACTTTTCGATTTCGGCGCGGATCTGTGAGACGCGACCCTTGATCTGTGCCTCATCGCCGGAACCCTCAACGATTGTGGTCTCTTCCTTAGAGACAACAACTTTGCGAGCGCGACCAAGAAGTTCAATGCCGGCACTTTCTAACTTGAGACCGACTTCTTCTGAGATCACTGTGGCGCCTGTAAGGATGGCAATATCTTGCAACATCGCCTTACGACGATCACCAAATCCTGGAGCCTTAACGGCTACTGAGCGGAATGTTCCCTTAATCTTGTTAACAACGAGAGTTGCCAGTGCTTCGCCTTCAACATCTTCTGCGATGATCGCGATTGGCTTACCTGCTTGCATTACCTTCTCAAGAAGTGGAACGAGATCCTTAATATTTGCAATCTTTGAGTTTGCAATCAAGATGTATGGATCTTCGAGAACTGCTTCCATGCGATCTGTATCTGTTACAAAGTATGGAGAGATGTAGCCCTTATCAAAGCGCATACCCTCGGTGAGCTCTAGCTCCAGACCGAAAGTGTTTGACTCTTCAACGGTGATAACGCCTTCTTTACCGACCTTATCCATCGCCTCAGCAATCATCTCGCCGATTGTTGTATCGGCAGCAGAGATTGAAGCAGTCGCTGCGATCTGCTCTTTGGTCTCAACGTTCTTTGCCATAGATGCAAGCTCGGCGACGATGGCATCTACTGCCTTCTCAATTCCGCGCTTGAGCGCCATTGGGTTTGAACCGGCTGCGACGTTACGTAGACCTTCACGTACAAGTGCCTGAGCTAAAACTGTTGCTGTTGTTGTTCCATCGCCTGCGACATCATCTGTCTTCTTGGCAACTTCCTTAACGAGCTCTGCGCCGATCTTCTCCCATGGATCATCGAGTTCGATCTCCTTGGCAATCGATACGCCATCGTTGGTAATTGTTGGGGCGCCCCACTTCTTCTCGAGAACGACGTTACGTCCACGAGGTCCGAGGGTTACCTTGACTGCATCTGCAAGTACGTTCATTCCGCGCTCTAATCCGCGACGGGCTTCTTCGTTAAAGGCAATCTGCTTTGCCATGGATTGTGCTCCTTCGTGCGTGATGGTTCATGAGGGGCCGACTTATCACTCTCGACCCTTGAGTGCTAACGCCAAATCTACGGCCTTCTATTCCGAGGCGCAAAACGAAGAGGGGGTTTAGCGAGTAGTGCGGGCTGAGGTGCGAGCCTCGCGCAGGCGGCGCAGGCGCTTGACCAGCATCGGAGAGGCCTCAAGGGCATCCTGGCGGTCGATCAGGTCGTTGAGAATTTGATAGTAACGAGGTGCGCTCAGGTCAAAGAGCTCCTTGATCGCGCTCTCTTTGGCACCAGCAAAACGCCACCAGCTGCGTTCGAATTCCAGGATGCGGAATTCGAGGTCGCTCAAAGTCGCGCTGGTATTTGTAGCGCTCTGGTTGCTCTCTAGGGCTGACATATGGGCAATCGTAATAGAAGGTCTTGTGAAATTGTGGGATTTACAACGTTGCCAAAATCATCTCAATATCGGCCATCGTGGTCCAAGGATTAACTATTGCAAATCGCAGGATTGGTTGGCCCTGGTGCGCAGAAGGTGTGACAAATCCAATCTGATCATCAAGAAGATGATCGCTCCATTTTTGATAATCATCCTTGCTCCATCCTGTGCGAGTAAATGCAACGATGGAGAGATCTGGTTCACGTAACAATTCAAGATCGGGATGCTTCCTAATCAACTCAGCAGCATTTTTTGCAACTGTGATTGATTCTTCAACTGCATCGCGATATGCATCGGTACCAGCTGCGGCAAGCGAGAACCAGAACGGCAGACCGCGCGTGCGACGCGTTAATTGAATTGCATAATCCGATGGGCTCCAGGAATCATCGTGAAGTGATTCTAGATAAGAAGCATGTTGAGTATGTGTTGTGCGAGCTATTTCTGGGTTGCGATAGACCAAGGCGCAAGCATCGTATGGAGCAAAGAGCCACTTATGTGGATCAACAATAAATGAGTCAGATAGTTCAATGCCGCTAAACATTGGTCGCACTGAAGGTGCGCACAATCCCGCTAAACCATATGCGCCATCGACATGGAACCAGATATTGCGATCGTGGGCAGCCTTTGCCGCACCGACTAAATCATCAATCACACCAAGATTTGTGGTTCCAGATGTTGCAACAACTGCACAGATTCGACCGTCGCTGGTTGCGTGATAGTTATCGATAGCAGTGGCGATATCTGCGCCGTGAATGCGTAAATCCTCGCGTGGAGCAATAGTTAACAGGGCGACATCCATAATCTTGGCCGCCGTTGCAATTGATGAATGTGCTTCTGCACTGCAGGCAATAGCCCACTTATTTACATGAGGATATTTGTTACGCGCATCTTCACGCGCGGTAACCAGCGCCGATAGGTTGCCTACGGTTCCACCTTGTACAAAGACTCCACCAGCACTCTCGGGTAAGCCTGCCAAATCTGATAACCAACGCAACGCCTGGTTTTCGGCAAAGACTGCTCCAGCTCCTTCTTGCCACGATCCACCGTATAAGGCACTGGCACCCACAACTAGATCAAAGAGGCTGGCGTACTCGCTAGGTGCAGAAGGAATAAAGGCGAGGTTTCGTGGATGATCGGTTGAGATGCATGCCTTTGCCAGAACTTCGGTGAAGACTGCAAGTGCTGCGCGTCCACCGAGTCCACGTTCGGTGATGGTATTTCCAACTTCGGCAAAGAGATCGGCAGCAGTTCGAGGTCCATCAAGTGGTGGATCACTCTTTAAGCGCTCAAGACTGTAGGCCAAGATCTCGTTAGCAAGCTCTTCGACTTCAGGGGTGAACTTATGCATTTCTCTTTGCGCTTTCGCGGGTTGCGCTCTTAATGATATTTCGCATCATGGTTGGGAAGACAAAGATATGAAATGGAAGAACTGCATACCAATACAGCTGTCCGCCAAGACCACGTGGTGCAAATTGTGCTTCTTGACGCAGAACTGTCTTGCCATCTTCTTCATAGACCTTAAATTCCAACCACGCCTTACCGGGCAGAATCATTTCCGCATAAAGTCTTAAAACAGATCCTTTGACAAGCTCTTCCACGCGCCAAAAATCAACGCTATCGCCAAGACGTAAATGTTCAGGATCGCGTCGACCGCGACGAAGTCCAACGCCACCCAGCATGCGATCGAGCAGACCGCGCAAATACCAAAGCCAACCAGCGCCGAACCAGCCATTATCGCCGCCGATTCGTTCAATCTGCTCCCAGATAAATTCTGCAGGTACATCAGTACTTTTTACGCGAAGATCGCGCAGCATCATTTCCCCGGCCCACTCTGGATCACTCTGTGCCTTCTGCCATGGCGCAGTGGGGAATGCTGCATCTGACCAACGGGTATCCACGCTATGTTCGGCAGTACGAGTCAGCGCAAGTTCAATGGCTTCTTCTACAGTTAATAATCCCTCTGCGGGTTTTGGAATTAAACCATCGATTGCTTTCTCAGGATCTGCCACCACTTCACTGATTAGTGATTCCACAAGAGGCTTAGCTAAAGAAATAGGCACAGGTGTTACAAAACCAATCCAGAGACTTGAAAGCTTTGGGGTAAGAACTGGCACTTGAATAATTAAACGTTTGCGCAGACCTGAAAGCACGGCAAATTTCTGCATCATGTCGGCATATGAAAGTACTTGTGGTCCGCCGATATCAAAGACCTTATCGACTGGAGTATTAAGGTGAGCGCACTGACGCAGGTAGTAAAGGACATCACGGATGCTGATGGGTTGAGTGCGATTGGAGACCCATTTAGGTGTTGTCATGATGGGAAGACGATGAGTCAGATGGCGCAACATTTCAAATGATGCCGATCCGCTACCAATAATAATTCCGGCGCGCAGCTCCATGACTGGCACAGCACCAGCGGCAAGAATTGCACCGGTATTCATACGTGATGCTAAATGCTTGCTTCGGTTCTCATCATTTGCAATTCCACCGAGATAGATAATTTGAGAGACACCGCACTTTTGGCTAGCTTCAGCAAAGTTCTTAGCCATCTCGGCTTCGACTTCATCAAATTGTGTTCCAGCGTTAATTGAATGCAATAAGTAGTAGGCAGTATGAACACCATTAAGTGCTCGCTCTAAATCGCTGCGATTATTGGCATTTCCTTCAACAACATCGACAGCATCTGCCCATGGTTGTCCTGAAATTTTCCGACGATCACGGACAAGAATGCGTACGCGACATCCATCTTGCAAAAGATCGCGCACTAAACGCCCACCTACATAGCCAGATGCACCTGTAACTAGGTAGAGGCGGTTTCCATTCTCCGAATTCATAGCCCAGAGCCTAGACTGCACTCATGGCAACTTCTACACGACCTCGCGTCGTTATTCTCGGCGCAGGCTTTGGCGGCCTTGCAACTGCTCGCGCCTTGGCAGGTAAGGCCGATGTGACAGTTGTCGATCGCCACAACTATCAGACTTTTCTTCCTCTTCTCTACCAGGTATCAACTGCCGGCCTTGCTGCAGATCACGTCGCCCACCCGGTGCGCGGAGTCTTAAATAAAAAGGGAATTAAATTTCGGATGGGCTCTCCCATTTCAGTCGATCACAAAAATAAGTCGATCAAATTAGATTCCAGCGAATCACTCGACTTTGATCACTTAGTTGTAGCCCTTGGTTCTGCCACAAATGATTTTGGAATTCCAGGTGTTGCTGAAAATGGACTCGGCATGAAGAACGTTCATGAGGCGATTGCAATCCGCGCCGAGATCATGCGCCGCTTTGAAGATCTCTGCCGCTTTGAAGATGAAACTCGTTTGAGTATATCAGTCATCGGCGGTGGACCAACCGGTGTTGAGATGGCCGGTGCTATTGCAGAGCTTGTGCGTGGACCATTACATAGCGATCATGCACATGCTGCAGAGCATATTGATATCTACCTCATTGAAGCAGGTGATCGAATCCTGCCTATGTTTGATGCCAAACTCTCAGCACGTGCAGTACGTGATCTAGAAAAGATGGGTGTCACCGTCAAACTCAACACTGCGGTACAAGAAGTTAAGCCTCGCAGTATTTTGGTTAAAGGTGGAGATGCGATTCCATCTGAAGTAACAATCTGGGCAGCTGGCGTTAAGGGCGAACCCGCTGGTTCCATTCTTAATCTTCCACTTGCTGGAACGCGGATCGATGTTGAGCCAACACTTGCCGTTGCACACTATCCATACGTCTGGGCCATCGGAGATATCTCTGGTGCAAAAGGAGCAGATGGTCGCTTCTTGCCACAAGTTGCACCTGTTGCAATGCAACAAGGGCGTTTTGTAGCAGATCAAATTCTTCGACTTGCTGCTGGAAAACCATTACAACTATTCAAATATCGCGATAAAGGTTCGATGGCAACGATTGGTCGCCACAAAGCGATTGTTCAAGTTGGAAACTTTAAGATGGCTGGAATTCCAGCGTGGTATGCCTGGCTCTGGTTACACCTGTTCTACCTATTAGGTGGACGTAACAAGGTTGGCACCATGGCCGATTGGACCTGGAATTACCTCACCTTTGATCGCGGCAACCGTCACATTATGGACAGCATGTAGTTATGCCTGGCTATATCGATCTGCGCGGCCATCAGGTTTTCTCATATGAATGGCCAAATGAAGGCGAAGCTGTTCTCTTGCTCCACGGTGGGCTAAGCCAAACATCGCATTGGGATACATATATGTTGCCTGCGATTGAAGATTCTTTCTATGTATATGCATATGACCGCACTGGCCACGGGTTTACCGGAGATCGCGAAGGAAGCTTCCACTTTAACTTTCAAACCGAGGAAGCAATTGCTTACTTGGAAGATGTAATTAAAGAACCAGCACACCTGGTTGGCTACAGCGACGGTGCAAATGTCGCGCTCATGGTGGCGATCAAGCGCCCTGATCTTGTGAAATCTATAGTCTCTATTGCAGCAAATTACCACCACAGCGGAATTCATCCGCTACCAGATTTTGATGGGCTTATTTCCCAAGAAGATCGCGATGAGTATGCAGCGACATCACCTGATGCACCTCATACCCTCGATGAAAAAATCAAGAAGATGAATGCAATTTGGAAGCTAGAGCCAGATATTGCACAGAGTGCTTTGGCCACTATTGAATGCCCTGTACTAGTAATGGCAGGAGATGATGATGTGGTTCGCCATGAACACACCATTGATTTATTTGAACGGCTACCACTTGGGCAATTGGCGATTGTGCCCGGAACTTCTCATGGTCTGGTGAAAGAAAAGCCTGTGCTTGTGCAGACACTAATTGCAGATTTTTTGAACGATTTAAGCTATCCAATTACCCGGATGCCGATCAGGCGCACCAACCCAGTGTTTTAGAAACTCTTAAAGTCGATCTTGCCAGTCTTTACATCATAGATCGCACCAGCAACTGAGATTCCTGGACGGATCAACGGATATGCACGGATGCGTGTGATATCTGTCTTGAGTGCAGATTCTTGATCTTGGGTGACGCGAAATTCAAGGCTGCGGGTATCCACGCCATACTGGCTATCGATAAGTTCGTGAATCTTGGACTCTTCACTCTGCGCCATACGACAATCGGTGTGTGGCATGACCAAGATGCGATCAACATTTAATAGGTAGGTTGCCAACACCAAAGTACGGAGTACATCTTCAGTTACGCGGGCTCCGGCGTTGCGGAGAATTTTCGCATCACCTGAACGCATACCAACAACCGAAAGTGGGTTGATACGCGAATCCATACATGTAACGATTGCTAATCCGCGAGCGGCCGAACCGGTGAGGTCGCTATATTTGAAAGTATGCGAATACTCTTCATTAGCGGCGATGAGATCACTAAATCGATCATGATCGAATTGCTGGTTATTCACTTAAGCGCTCCCTTCGGATACAAGTGGAGCCCCCCGTCAGGATTGAACTGACGACCTTCCGCTTACAAGGCGGATGCTCTACCACTGAGCTAGGGAGGCCGGTCACATCGAGTGCAACGAGGCGTAATTATGGCAGGCGTTGGGCTAATCTAAAAATCGCGCCACCTGGACTAGGTTACCTCCATGCGATTAGGCGTACTGGATATGGGCTCCAACACCATCCATCTCCAAGTTGTCGACGCCCATCCGGGAGCTCGGCCTACACCAGCATCTAGCCAGAAATTTGAATTGCGGCTGACTGAATATCTCGATCGCAACAATCACATCACAGATGAAGGGTTTGAACTGCTTGATCACGCAATCACTGAAGTGCTCAAGCATGCACAAGAATTTGAATGTGAAGAAATTTTAGCTTTTGCGACATCTGCAATTCGTGAAGCAGATAATGGACAAACCATCATTGAAAAATTGCAGAAAACTCATGACATTGAATTGCAAATCCTTTCTGGTGATGAAGAAGCGCAACTTACTTTCCTTGCAGTGCGTCGTTGGCTGGGTTGGTCGGCTGGTCGATTGCTTGTGCTTGATATTGGTGGTGGATCACTTGAAATGGCTGTAGGTAATGATGAATCGGCTAGTTCCACCGTCTCACTTCCCATCGGTGCAGCCCGCATGACGCGCGAACATCTTGTCGGTGATCCTTACTCAGGAAAAAGTATTAAAGCTCTCACGCAATTCGTACGTGAAAAAGTATCAGATTCAGTCTCAGGCGAACTCCTTAACCACAATGCCGATCGAATAATTGCTACCAGTAAGACATTTAGAACGATGGCTCGCCTGACAGATTATTGGTTTGATGATAGTGCTAAGACTCTCGAATATAAGGCCCTTACTTCTGCAATTGAAAAGTTAAAAAGCCTCAGCAATTCAGAACGCGCACAACTTCCCGGAGTATCTGCCAGCCGCGCTAAACAATTATTGGCTGGGGCAATCGTTGCTGAAGCAGTGATGAGTCATCTCAAAATAGATAGGGTTGAAATTTGCCCTTGGGCACTTCGAGAGGGAATCGTATTGAAGTGGCTTGATTGGATGGAAAAATAGAGCTATTCGCTCTTTTCCACCTTTGGTGCGGGGGTCCAATCCACTGCAATTACTTCACCTTCTCGATGATGTAATACAAAAGAATCACCCGGCTTAAGTTCGGCAGATAGTCGCTTAAAATTCTTTTTGCCTATCAACTTTTTGACTAACTTGGGAAGCACTGGATTATGACTGCACATCACCGATGCTTTGCCTTCAGCCATTACCGAGACGGCATAATCTAAAGCCTTCTCTTGATCTTTCTCAAAACCAAACTCACTAATTTCGCTGGAGTAGATAGGAGTTAATCCATATTCAGCAGCCATCGGCTCGATCGTCTGTACGCAGCGGATGGCATCAGAGCTATAAATCTTCTCAATTCCATATGCGGCGTAAACGGCGGGAATGCGTGCTGCCTGAATCTGACCAACATGTTCAAGAGGTCGATCGCCATCATCGCCATCCCACAATTGACGCTTTAAAGCTTTGGTATGACGCAGAAGTATTAATGGGGTCGATCCAAAACCAAACTCTTCTGCAATTCTAATTATCTCGCGATCATCATTATTGCTTAACAATGCAATCGCGTCGTCAACTGTCAACCATTTAATATCATCGACTTCTTCCGGATTTGGAGTTGCCACCTTATATTCAACGGCCTCCGCTATCCAGTAGCGCACTTCTTTGGTGATCCCGTCAACTTCGTAATCAACTGTACCTATCTCAGGACCAAAACGAGCCTTGACTCCGGTCTCCTCTAATACTTCGCGGAAAGCGGTTTGAAGATGGCTCTCACCTTGATCTACCTTCCCTTTGGGAAGCGACCAATCGTCATAGCGAGGTCGATGAATTACTGCAATCTCTACTACGCCATCTTTGAGAGATTGCCAAAGAACAGCACCCGCGCCATCGATCCGATCGACTGTAGGCATTAATTACCCTTTCGCATTGCTCTTGAGGTGATGTGTGTGTGCATCAAGTAAACGCGCACCTGTATCTGCAACAGCAAGACGAGTCCATCGCTGTCCTTGCAAGCGCCAACTTTGAGTTTGATCCGAAGTACCGATATCTAATATCTCAACCAATTTCTTGATGTGCTCTGGATGGAAAATTTGAACTAAGCACTCTACTCGTCTATCAAGATTACGGTGCATGAGGTCTGCTGAGCCAATCCAAAATTCTTCCTGGCCGTCATTTCGGAAATAGTAGATGCGCGAATGTTCGAGGAATCGACCGAGTACAGAGCGAACCTTTACATTCTCAGACACGCCTTCAATTCCTGCCTGAACAGAACAAATTCCACGAACCAGGATTTCGACTTGAACGCCTGCTTGAGAAGCTTCATATATTTTTGCAGCAAACTCTTCATCAAGAATGGAGTTAACCTTGAATCTAATTTGTGCACTCTTTCCCGCACGAGCGTGCATAATTTCCCGATCAATCTTTTCGAGCAAGCCACTGCGTAAAGTTTTTGGTGCAACTAGTAGGCGTGAATATGTTGATTGTGGCGCAAAGCCTGACAATTGATTAAAGAGTTTAGTTAAGTCTTCAGTAAGAACTTCATCCGCGCTTAAAATTCCAAGATCCTCATACACGCGGGCAGTCTTTGGATTGTAATTTCCTGTACCCACGTGTGCGTAGCGATGAATACCGCTATGTTCGTCACGAATAACAAGTGAGAGTTTGGCGTGGGTCTTGAGCCCCATAAGTCCGTAGACCACATGCACGCCGGCAGCTTCAAGTTTTCGCGCCCATCGCACATTCGCCTGTTCATCAAAACGCGCGCGAATTTCAATAACCGCTAATACTTGTTTTCCCGCCTCCGCTGCTTCGATAAGAGAGGCAACAATTGGTGAATCTCCAGAAGTTCTATAGAGAGTTTGTTTGATGGCCAGAACCTTGGGGTCCCTTGCTGCATGGTTAAGGAAATCTACGACTGTGTGCGTAAATGAGTCATACGGGTGGTGAAGAAGAATTTCACCCTGGCGTAGGGCGGCAAAGTAAATATCGTGATCCTCTTCATCAATTCCTGCAAGAACCCGTGGAGTCTTTGAGTTAAAAGGTGGGAAGTGAAGAGAGGCAATTTTAAGATCTGCAATTTTAGCTAGATCTTGAAGGTTTACTGGATGACCACATCGAATCACATTCAGTGGATCAATTTCGAGCTCCTGCATCAACATTGTAAGTAATTCCTGATTTGCACCCTCTTCAACTTCTAAACGTACAGGGGGACCGAAGCGACGAAGCAGAAGTTCTTGCTCAAGACTTGAGAGAAGATCTTCTGAGTCGTCCTCGTCAATCTCAAGATCTTGATTTCGAGTGACTCGAAATGTGAGATGTCCACCAATATCCATGCCAGGAAAAAGTTGATCAAGGTTTTGAGCGATTAGCTCCTCTAGTGGGATGAATCGAGTCGAGTTCTCTCCAGTAGGAATAAGACGACTCAATATTGGAGGGACTTTAACTCGCGCGAAGAATTTCTCTTTTGTATCTGGTTTGATCACCCGCACGCCGAGATTGAGAGATAACCCTGAAATATAGGGAAATGGGTGTGACGGATCGACCGCAAGCGGAGTCAGGACTGGGAAAATGCGAGATTTGAATAGATCATCAAGATGAGATTTCTCTTCGTTTTTTAGATCTCTCCAAGCAACTAATTCAATACCCTCTTGCGAGAGTGCAGGACGTAAATCTTGATCAAAAATTCGATATTGATGCCTAACAAGATCATTTACAATCTGTGAAATTTCAGCAAGTAGTTCTTGTGGTGCATACCCCGCAGAATTGACGGTCGAAATGTTATTTTCGATTTTTCGCAACACCGAAGCCACTCGCACCATATAGAACTCATCGAGGTTTGATGAAAAAAT
>JBEANF010000046.1:0-15986 GCA_041165585.1 Actinomycetota bacterium
CGTTAGGTCCAGATTTTGAGGTGCGCAACTGTGACGGTGCAAACCGAGCAGAGCTCTTAGAGGCGCTCGGTAAAGGAGTAGATGCTGTTCTGATTCGCTCTGCAACCAAGATGGATGCAGAGGCAATTGCTGCAGCCAAGGGTCTTCGCGTGATTGCACGTGCCGGTGTTGGTCTCGATAACGTTGACATCCCAGCAGCTACTGCTGCAGGTGTCATGGTAGTTAATGCGCCAACTTCAAATATCGTCTCTGCTGCAGAGCTTGCTATTGCGCTCTTGCTTGCATCTGCTCGATTTGTCTCACCCGCTCACGCTGCTTTGCGTAACGGTAAGTGGGCGCGCTCTAAGTACACAGGTGCAGAGCTCTTTGAGAAGACTCTCGGAATTGTTGGTTTCGGTCGCATCGGTCAGCTTGTTGCTCACCGCATGCAGGCATTTGGCATGAACGTCATTGCCTACGATCCATATCTACAACCAGCCAAGGCTGCTCAACTCAATGTTGAACTCGTTGAACTCGATGAACTTTTGAAGCGTAGTGATTTCATCACTATCCACCTTCCAAAGACAAAAGAGACCGCCAACCTCATTGGGGAAGAAGCGCTTAAGAAAGTTAAGCCAGAAGTTCGTATTATTAATGCGGCTCGTGGTGGCGTTCTCGATGAGACTGCTCTCTACAACGCAATTAAAGAAGGACGCGTTGCTGGTGCTGGCCTTGATGTCTACTCAACAGAGCCATGCACGGACTCACCACTCTTTGAGCTCGATCAGGTAGTTGCTACACCTCACCTTGGTGCATCAACAGATGAAGCACAAGAGCGTGCCGGAATTGCAGTTGCTGTCTCAGTGCGTAAAGCACTCGGTGGCGAGCTTGTTCCAGATGCAGTCAACGTAAAGGGTGGAGCAATCCACGATGAGATTCGTCCATCACTTCCACTTGTTGAGAAGATGGCACAAATTGGTACTGTCCTCGCTGGTGAACTTCCAGTAAGTATGGAGATCACCGTCATGGGAGATATCTCAGGACACGACTCATCAGTCTTGGCAATTAGCGCACTTAAGGGCGCTCTGCTAGCTGCAGGCTCTGAAGATGTCACATACGTCAACGCGCCAGGACTTGCTGCAGATCGCGGAGTTACCTCAAGTGTCACAACGACACCAGATAGCCCTGAGTACCGCAGCATGATTTCACTTCACCTTGCCCTGAGCAATGGAAAATCAATCAAGGTTGATGGCACTTTGATGGGTATTCGCAAGGTTGAAAAGATCATTGCAATCGATGCATTTGATCTCGATCTTCCACCAACAGAGAACATGCTCTTCCTTCGCTATGCAGATCGCCCAGGAGTTGTAGGAGCAGTCGGTAACGCGCTGGGTGTAGCCAAGATCAATATTGCGGGTATGCAAGTTGCTCGCGATGAGCAAGGCGGAAACGCCTTGATGGCTTTGACTGTCGACTCAACTGTGACTGAATCCATCGCAGCAGCTGTTGCAAAAGAAATTGGCGCAGATCTCGTTCGCTCTGTCTCGTTGGTGGGCTAATGTCTAAGAACTTCAACCTTGCGGTAATCGCTGGCGATGGAATTGGTCCTGAAGTCGTTGCACAAGGTATCCGCGTGCTCGATAAAGTCGCGGCTAAGTACGACACCACATTTTCCAAGACTGAATATGATCTTGGAGCTGGATATTGGCACCGCACTGGTGAAGTTCTTCCTGATGCAGTCATGGGCGAAATCGCAAAGTCAGATGTGATTTTGCTTGGCGCAGTCGGAGACCCCACTGTTCCAAGTGGAGTGCTTGAGCGCGGTCTATTGCTCAAACTTCGCTTTGCATTCGATCACTACATCAATTTACGTCCTGCACGTTTATCACAGGGGGTCACAGGTCCACTTGCGACGAAGGCTCCAATTGATTTCGTGGTTGTCCGAGAAGGAACTGAAGGGCCTTATGTCGGTGCTGGTGGCGTACTTGCTTTGGGCACCGCAAACGAAATTGCAACTGAAGAATCACTCAACACCCGCCGCGGTGCAGAGCGTGCAATTCGTTACGCATTCGAACTTGCCAGCAAGCGTGATCGCAAGAAGCTCACTCTCGTACATAAGAACAACGTATTAACTCGCGCTGGAAGTCTCTGGACTCGCACATTTAATGATGTCGCTAAAGAGTATCCAGCAATCACAACAGATTACCTACACGTTGATGCGGCATCGATGTTCTTTGTAACAAACCCAGATCGCTTTGATGTCGTAGTTACAGATAACCTCTTCGGAGATATTTTGACCGATATTGCAGCTGCAATTTGTGGCGGAATTGGTTTGGCAGCATCTGGCAATATCAATCCAACCGGCGCGTTCCCATCTATGTTTGAGCCTGTTCATGGCTCAGCACCTGATATCGCCGGCAAGAACCTTGCTGATCCAACTGCAACGGTGATGTCCGTTGCGATGATGCTCGAACACCTTGGAATGTCACAGGCTGCTCGTGATGTTGAGGCTGCAGTTGCTAAAGATCTTGCGACGCGTGGCGATGCCAAGAGAAGCACAACTGAAGTGGGGGATGCGCTACTAGCGCTGCTCTAATATGAAGATCTCTCTCAATCCGAAGGCAAAAGATAAAGCCACACGTGATGCACTGGTTGCAGAAGGTGGATTCGGTAAGTACTACACCGATCACATGGTTATCTGCCAGTGGGATGAGAAGAACGGATGGGCAGAACCAGAGCTTGTTCCGTATGGTCCGATCTCTTTAGATCCAGCAACTGCTGTCTTTCACTATGGACAGGAAATATTTGAAGGGATGAAGGCATATCGCCAACCAGATGGCGGCATCGCACTATTTCGCCCCGAAGCAAATGCCAAGAGATTTGCGCGCAGTGCTGCGCGTTTAGCACTTCCGGAAATGCCGGTTGAACTCTTTCTTGAAACGGTAGAGACACTGGTAAAGCAAGATGCTGGTTGGGTTCCAAATAAAGTCGGAGAATCTTTATATATCCGCCCATTTATGATCGCCACCGAAGTTGGTCTCGGCGTTCGTCCATCTAATAAAGCAACATATCTTCTGATTGCTACCCCTGCCGGTGCTTACTTTGACCCTTCCAAGGCTGTCTCTGTTTGGATCTCAACCGAATATGTTCGCGCATCCCAAGGTGGAACCGGTGAGGCAAAGTGCGGCGGTAATTACGCAGCAAGTCTTGTCGCACAGAAAGCTGCTGCAAAAGAAGGTTGCGATCAAGTTGTCTGGCTCGATGCCGTAGAACGCAAATGGGTAGAAGAGATGGGCGGCATGAATCTTTACTTTGTAAAAGGTAAAGGAAGAGATGCCACGATCTTTACTCCAAAGCTGACCGGAACTTTATTGCCAGGCGTCACTCGTGACTCAATTTTGAGCGTTGCTGCAGATCTTGGTTACAAAGTTGAAGAAGGAATGATCAGCACCTCTGATTGGCAGGCAGGTATTGCCTCAGGTGAGATCACTGAGACATTTGCTTGCGGTACCGCCGCTGTTGTCTCTCCGATCGGACAAGCAAAGAGTGCGATGGGCACCTGGGTAACAGGTGATGGCCAGCCAGGTGAGATCACGATGCAGATCCGTAACCACTTACTTGGAATTCAGCATGGCACGATTGCAGATAAGCACGGCTGGGTTAAGCGAGTTCTCTGATGACAATCGATGACTCCTTCCACATCTACGACACCACACTTCGTGATGGCGCACAGCAAGAAGGACTCAACCTTTCTGTCCATGACAAATTAACTATTGCTCGCCATCTTGATGATCTTGGTGTTGGTTTTATCGAAGGTGGATGGCCTGGAGCTAATCCAAAAGATACTGAATTCTTTGCTCTGGCAAAGAAAGAGCTCAAACTTAAAAATGCAACCTTCGTAGCATTTGGTGCCACCCGTCGCCCCAACGTAAAGGCAGCAGATGATGCACTCCTTGGCGCTCTTCGAGATAGTGGAGCACCTGCCGTCACTCTCGTTGCTAAAGCATTTGATCGCCACGTAGATCTTGCGCTGAAGACATCACTGGATGAAAACCTCGAGATGATCCGCGACAGCATTACCCACCTTCGCCAGGAAGGTCAACGCGTCTTTCTCGATGCAGAACACTTCTTTGATGGATATCGCAACAACCGTGCCTACGCACTTGAAGTAGTTCGTGTTGCTGCCGAAGCTGGCGCTGATGTGATCGCACTCTGTGACACCAATGGCGGAATGCTTCCTGACGAACTCTCGCAAGTAGTTCATGATGTTCTACAGGCATCTAGCGCCCGTCTTGGCATCCATTGCCACAATGACACTGGATGTGCGATTGCAAACTCCATGGCAGCAATTGCAGCCGGTGCTACACATGTTCAAGGAACACTTAATGGATATGGCGAACGCACAGGTAATGCCGATCTTGTCTCTATCATCGCAAACCTTGAACTCAAGAAGGATAAGCCGGTCTTGCCAGAAAATGCATTACGTGAAGCTTTCCGTATTTCTCATGCAGTTGCCGAAGTAACCAACGTTTCACCATCGGCCCGCCAGCCTTATGTCGGGGTTTCAGCATTTGCGCATAAAGCAGGTCTGCACGCATCTGCCATCAAAGTTGATCCAAGCCTCTATCAGCATGAGGATCCAGCATCAGTTGGAAACGATATGCGTATGTTGGTATCCGATATGGCAGGTCGCGCATCGATCGAACTTAAATCTCAAGAGCTTGGCGTTGATCTTGGGGGAGACCGCGAACTAATCGGTCGTGTTGTAGAGCGTGTAAAAGATATGGAATCACGCGGATTTACTTTTGAAGCAGCCGATGCATCCTTTGAATTACTTTTGCAGGAAGAGCTCACCGGAAAGCGTCCAACATTTTTCACGATTGATCACTGGCTCACCACAACAGAGCGCAGCGAAGGCTCGATCATTACAAAGGCTGAAGTAACTGTTACAGCACAAGGTAAAGAGATCACCTGTAGCGGTGCCGGAAACGGTCCCGTAAATGCATTCGACCGAGCACTTCGTGATGGTCTTAACACTTTGTATCCAGAGCTGACTGTTCTAGAACTGACCGATTACAAGGTACGTATTCTTGAAGGACGTCTTGGAACAGGCGCGATCACTCGCGTTCTTGTTGAAACTTCTGATGGCAAGGGCGAATGGAGCACCGTTGGTGTTCACGAAAACGTCATTGCCGCATCTGCCATGGCGCTTGAAGATGCGCTCACCTTTGGCTTACTGCGACAGGGACGTAAGCCCGAGTAACCTTGATCCATGGGTCATCTGCTCGAGAAGATACGAGATGACTTTGCCTTTCACCTAGAGCGTGAACGCAATCTTTCGGTACACACAGTTCGGGCATACTTAGGTGATCTCGATAGTTTATTTGAGCATCTTGCGACCCTGAAGATCAGTGATATTTCAGATCTGACTCTCGTGCATATTCGTTCCTGGCTTGCAAACCAACAGGTCAAAGGTGGAGCGCGCACAACTCTTTCGCGTAGAGCAGTATCAATTCGCATCTTTACCAAGTGGGCACATAAAAAGGGTTATCTCGTGACCGATGTTGGTCTTTCACTTGCAACCCCAAAGGGCCATCGCACCTTGCCGGAAGTTCTTACAGTTGCCGATGCATCGCTGGCGATGGATGCGCTAGAAACCCGAGTCGGAGAAGAAGAAGGACCGCTAGCAATGAGGGATTTGGCGATTTTGGAAGTTCTCTATGCCACGGGTGCTCGCGTATCTGAGCTCTGTGGTTTGGATTTTTCAGATGTTGATTATTCGCGTAACACAATTCGAGTATTGGGCAAGGGAAATAAAGAGCGCACTATTCCTTTGGGAAACCCTGCAATGAAGGCGCTAGATAATTGGATCAAGAGCGGACGTCCTCAGATCGCTACCGATAAATCTGGTTTGGCAATCTTTCTGGGGGCACGTGGAAAGAGAATTGATCAACGCACTGTTCGCACCGTTGTCTATGAAGCCTTATCCGCACTTGAAGGTGTCGAGCGAATGGGGCCACACGCCCTTCGCCACTCGGCGGCCACACATCTTTTGGAAGGCGGGGCAGATCTGCGAACAGTCCAAGAGATTTTGGGTCATGCATCCCTTGCCACCACTCAGATCTACACCCATGTATCGACCGAAAGACTGCAAAAGGCCTTTAAGCAGGCCCATCCTCGCGCCTAAAGAGCGGGATTTTGCACCTATCTACCTCAGGTAGAATTTCGCCCAGCATCAGTTGAAAGATTGATGACTTCTCAGCACTTATTCATGAATTGCGTTGCAAGGAATGAAAGCCACTTCGGTCTGATGCCACAAGCACCAGTCGGCGTTGTAAGTGCGACGGACTTAACAGAGTGTTAAGTCATTAACCGAGCAGATTTTCTGCGAGTGATTTTGCGCGCGCACTGAAAATCTAAAAAGGAGTGCCGTCATGGCAGGAGTAACAATGCGTGAACTCCTCGACAGTGGAGTCCATTTTGGACATCAGACACGTCGATGGAACCCAAAGATGAAGCGTTTTATTTTCACAGAACGCAATGGCATCTACATCATCGATATTCAGCAATCACTTGCTCTTATTGATCAGGCATATGCTTTCGTAAAAGATACAGTTGCAAAGGGTGGCCACGTTCTATTCGTTGGCACAAAGAAGCAAGCTCACCAGCCAATCATTCAGCAGGCCGCACGCGTTGGTATGCCAACTGTGACAGAGCGCTGGTTAGGTGGAATGCTCACCAACTTCCCAACCGTCTATAAGCGTATTCAGCGTCTTAAGGAGCTCGAAGCCCTTGAGAGTGCTAACGACATGCTGCTCACAAAGAAAGAACTTCTCGTTCTTCGTCGTGAGCGAGAGAAGCTTCACAAGAATCTCGACGGTATTCGCAACATGACTAAGTTGCCTTCAGCAATTTGGGTTGTCGATACAAAGAAAGAGCACTTGGCAGTTCAGGAAGCAAAGAAGCTGGGAATTCCAGTTATCGCAATCCTTGATACCAACTGCGATCCAGATGAAGTTGATTACAAGATTCCAGGTAACGATGATGCAATCCGTTCAATCGAGTTGCTTACTCGCGTTATTACAGATGCAATTGCAGAGGGCCTCAAGGCACGCACCACAACTTCATCTGCTGATGTAAAGCCTGCAGCAGCAGTTGAGGCGACAGCGGCAGATCTTGAGAGCCAGATCCTTGCAGCATCTCCAGCAGAAACACCGGAGGCGTAACAATTGGCTAACTACACAGCAGATGATGTAAAGCGTCTTCGCGAAGCAACTGCGGCAGGAATGCTCGATTGCAAGAAGGCACTTGATGAAGCAGATGGTGATTACGACAAGGCCGTTGAAATCATTCGTGTCAAGGGACTTAAGGGCGTTACAAAGCGCGAAGGTCGTCTTACATCGAATGGTCTCGTGGTCGCTCGTGTTTCAGGTGGAGTCGGCGTCATGCTCGAACTCAACTGTGAGACTGACTTCGTTGCCAAGGGCGAGCGTTTTATCGCACTCGGTGATGAACTCGTAGATCACTTAATGTCTGCCAAGAGTGCAGATGTTGAATCTTTCCTTGCTTCAACCATGGCAAATGGAAAGACAGTCCAGGTTGTTCTCGATGAGGGCAATGCAACAATGGGCGAGAAGATCGAAGTACGTAACGTCGCAGTGATTGAGGGACCGGTTGGTCTCTACCTTCACAAGACCAGCCCAGATCTTCCACCACAAGTTGGCGTACTCGTCTCACTTGCTAAAGAAGCAGCAGAAGTTGGTAAGGATGTTGCACAGCACATCGCAGCATTTGCGCCAAAGTTTGTACACCGAGACGAAGTGCCTGCAGATTTGATCGAGAACGAGCGTCGTGTTGCAGAAGCAACTGCTCGCGAGGAAGGAAAGCCAGAAGCTGCCCTACCTAAGATCATCGAAGGCCGCGTTACTGGTTTCGTCAAGGAAGTTAGCTTGCTCGAGCAGGCATTTGCTAAGGATGCCAAGAAGACTGTGCAGCAGATCCTTGATGAGGCAGGAACCGCCGTCAAGAAGTTCCACCGATTCCGCGTAGGTCAGTAGACTTAACGCAAGCAGTCACAAAAAGCTTTACATAAGCGAGAGGAGCACCCAATGCCCGGTACACGAGGTTCGTATCGGAGGGTGCTCCTTAAGCTTTCTGGTGAAGTTTTCGGAGGCGAAAAAGGGATCGGTGTAGATCCCGATGTTTTAGCAGATGTTGCAAAGCAAATCAGCGCTGTAGTGCGCGAAGGAATTCAAATCGCAATCGTCGTAGGTGGCGGAAACTTCTTTAGAGGCGCAGAACTTTCTGAGCGCGGTATGGAACGCTCACGCGCTGACTACATGGGAATGCTCGGTACAGTGATGAACTGTTTAGCGCTCCAGGATTTTCTTGAGAAAGAGGGCGTAGATACTCGCGTTCAGACGGCAATCACAATGGGACAAGTTGCAGAACCTTATGTTCCACGTCGTGCCATCCGTCACCTTGAGAAAGGTCGCGTGGTGATCTTTGGTGCAGGCGCGGGAATGCCATTTTTTACAACCGACACAGTTGCCGCCCAGCGCGCACTCGAAGTTGGAGCCGAAGCTCTCTTGTTGGCAAAGAGCGGAGTCGATGGCGTCTACAACGCCGATCCACGCAAGGATTCAACAGCAACTAAGTACGACACGATTTCTTACGATGAAGTTCTACAGAAGTCTCTAGCCGTTGCAGATGCTGCAGCCTTTAGCCTCTGTCGCGAGAATTCATTGCCTATTGTCGTCTTTGACTTAATGACAGCTGGAAATATCGGCCGCGCAGTTCGTGGCGAAAAGATTGGAACGCTCGTCGCATAAGCGGTGAGTTGATACCTTAATACCGATACGAACGGGACGGAATAACCATGGCAGATGTAGCAACGCTCTTAGCCGATGCTGAATCGAAGATGAATAAGGCAGTCGAGGTTGCAAAAGATGACTTCGGTGCCATCCGTACTGGCCGTGCCCATCCAGCGATGTTTAACAAGATCATGGTCGATTACTACGGCACTTATACATCGCTATCTCAACTAGCTTCAATTCAGATTCCTGAATCACGAATGGCAATCATCTCTCCCTTTGATAAAGGTGCGATGTCATCAATTGAAAAAGCGATCCGCGAATCAGATTTGGGTGTAAACCCACAGACGGATGGTGTTGTTATTCGAGTTAACTTCCCTCAATTGACTGAAGAACGGCGCAAGGATTACATCAAGGTCGCAAAGACAAAGGCTGAAGATTCCAAAATTTCAATGCGCAACATTCGGCGCAGCGCAAAAGAGTCGATGGAGAAGCTCGAAAAAGATGGCGAGATCGGCAAAGATGATCTCGCTCGCGGCGAAAAGGAACTTGAAAAAATCACCGCAGATCATGTTGCCAAAATTGATGAACTCTTAAAGCATAAGGAGAGCGAACTTCTCGAAGTTTAGAGAGTTCAATAACCTTCTCGTGAGCGATCTACATTCATTTAACGAAGCACTGAACGCTCGCGCAGGTCGCAAACTTCTGCCATCTATTGCCGTTAGCGTTGGCATTATCGGACTTGTCTGGTTTGCGCTGGCCTTTGAGCGAATTATTTTCGCTGGCTTGGTTGCCATCGCTCTGGTTCTTGCAACAAAAGAACTCTCGCATGCATTTACTTCGGTTGGATTTGTTAACTCTTTTCGCGCACTTGCTGCTGGATCAATCGCAATCTCAGCATCGACGTGGTTTGCCGGAATTAACGGACTGGCGGTCTCGACGGCGATCTCTTTCACCACCATCGTCTTGGTCTCACTCAAGCACGGGCCGGAACACTTTGTTAAACGCGCTAGCTCTACCGCCTTAGCCCTGCTCTATCTGCCATTTCTGGGTGGATTTCTTATCTTGATTGCCCGTCCCAGCAATGGCCTCGCCGGAGTAATGACATTTATTGTGCTCATCGCCTGCAATGACACCTTTGGATATCTAGTCGGTGTACTTATTGGAAAGCACCGCCTGGCACCGACTATTAGCCCCAAGAAATCAATCGAAGGTTTGATCGGTTCAACGATTGCTACACCGATTGGTGGAGCTCTGGCCTTCCATTACATTCTTGATAGCGATTGGCGATACGGAGCAGTGGCTGGTTTGCTCACAGTATTTACTGCAACTTCTGGCGATCTCATTGAAAGTGCGATCAAGCGCGATATGTCGATTAAAGATATGGGAACACTTCTTCCCGGCCATGGCGGAATGCTAGATCGCATCGACTCTGCAGTCTTTTCAGCACCGGCCATTTACATGGCACTTGAACTTGTGAAACGTCTTTCATGACCGAAATAAAATTAATCTTTGATGAGCCGGTTCAAAAAAAGAAAGCGCCTAAACATTTAGCTGATCTCTCTCCGGCAGAGCGCAAAGAGTGGGCAAAGGAACTTGGTTTCCAGCCATTTCGCGCAGCCCAGGTTGCCACTCACTACTTCACGCATCTATCAAATTCTCCAGAACAATGGAGCGATATCCCCGCCGATCAACGCCAGGAGATTGCCGATGCGCTTACACCTCGGCTGATAGAGCTTGTGACTACGCGAACAACAGATGGCGGAATGACTCGTAAAGATTTATGGAGGCTTCATGACGGAACTCTCGTTGAGTCTGTACTGATGCGCTACTCCGATCGTGTAACGGTCTGTATATCATCTCAAGCAGGTTGTGGAATGAACTGTCCTTTCTGCGCTACCGGACAGGCAGGACTTACTCGTAACCTGACGGCAGGAGAGATCACCGAACAGATCGTTGCTGCTGCGCGTGCCTGTGCCAATGGCGAATTACCTGGTGGCCCAACGCGCCTTTCCAATATTGTCTTCATGGGCATGGGGGAGCCTCTAGCAAATTACAACGCAGTCGTGCGCACACTCCATAACATCGTCGACCCTAACCCAGACGGACTTGGAATTAGTGCACGATCCGTAACAGTTTCCACTGTCGGTCTTGTCAATGGAATTGAAAGATTAATGGATGAAGGAATTAACTGCACCCTGGCAGTCTCGCTTCATACTCCAGATGACGAGCTTCGCAATACCTTAGTCCCAATCAATAACCGCTTTAATGTGCGTGAAGTTTTGGCGGCAGCCGATGCATATGAAAGGAAGACTGGACGCAGATATTCAATCGAGTACGCATTGATTCGTGACATCAACGATCAATCCTGGCGATCAGATCTCTTAGGTCGACTTCTGAAGAACCGTAACGCCCACGTTAACCTGATTCCGCTCAACCCCACACCCGGGTCGAAATGGACGGCATCACGGCGCGAGGATGAAGCAGAATTCGTCCGAATTTTGGAGAGTTACGGTGTTCCAGTGACGGTGCGCGATACCCGGGGGCGTGAGATTGATGGGGC
The DNA here is from genome assembly GCA_041165585.1 of Actinomycetota bacterium. Lineage (GTDB taxonomy): Bacteria > Actinomycetota > Actinomycetes > Nanopelagicales > Nanopelagicaceae > Planktophila. The sequence goes on from JBEANF010000046.1 coordinate 11,356, forward strand.
ATGCGGCCAATTAGCCGCTGCCGAAAAAGGTAAAGAATAAGTAGACTCGCGCTCATGGATATCCGTGAAGCCGCAGCAGCTTATGAAAGTGCAACCCGATATTTTCTTAATCTTGCTCGAGGTGTAACCCCTGAACTTTTAGATGTTCACCATGAAAATGGTTGGTCAGCACGCCAAATAATTCATCATCTTGCCGATTCAGAGGCTCAGTCATATGCGCGTCTTCGCCGCTTAGTCGCCGAACCAGAAGGATCGATAATTCAAGGTTACGACGAGGGACTTTGGGCATCATGTGAAAAACTCGGATACGAAACAGCGCCGGTTGAGAATTCGATTGCAGTCTTTGCTGCAGTTCGTGCTGGCTCATTAGATGTAATCAAGCGATTGGAAGAATCTGATCTCTCTAAGTCTGGCGAACATACTGAGAGCGGAAAATTCTCAATCGAAAAGTGGCTCACAGGTTATACAAATCATCCAATCGATCACGGGGATCAACTGGTTCGCGCAACAAAGGGGCAGGAGTAAATCATGAGAAAGCTTTCCAATTTCATCAATGGTAAGTCTGTAGATTCAGCATCTGGAGAGACGACAACGCTTATCAATCCCGCAACAGCACAACCCTTTGCCACCGCACCCAAGTCCAATGCCGCAGATGTTGATCTGGCGATGAAGTCAGCAGCTGCCGCATTCGAGGGTTGGCGCGATTCAACTCCATCAGAGCGTCAGCGAGCTCTCTTGAAAATTGCAGATGCGATTGAGGCTCGAGCAGAAGAGTTCGTTGCGACAGAATCTGAGAACTGTGGAAAGCCTCTAGGACTTACTGCCTCTGAAGAAGTTCCACCAATGGTTGATCAAATCCGCTTCTTTGCTGGTGCTGCTCGCAATCTCGAAGGCAAATCAGCCGGTGAGTACATGCGGGGGATGACTTCTTTCATTCGGCGCGAGCCAATCGGAGTCTGTGCGCAGGTAACTCCATGGAATTATCCAATGATGATGGCTGTCTGGAAGTGGGCACCTGCAATTGCAGCAGGTAACACTGTTGTTCTTAAGCCAAGTGATACCACGCCAGCATCAACAGTTTTGATGGCGCAGGTGATGAGTGAATTCTTACCGGATGGAGTTATCAATGTAATTTGCGGCGAGCGTGAAACTGGCGCACTTCTTGTAGATCATGCAACACCATCAATGGTCTCAATTACAGGTTCGGTTCGCGCAGGTATGGAAGTAGCCGGAGCTGCTTCAAAGTCTCTCAAGCGAGTTCATCTAGAACTTGGCGGAAAGGCACCAGTTGTTGTCTTTAATGATGCAGATCTCCAAGCCGCAGCTCAAGGAATTGCCATCGCCGGATTCTTTAATGCTGGACAAGATTGCACTGCAGCAACTCGTGTACTGGTTCAATCAGGAGTCTATGAAGAGATGGTCAAGTTGTTGGCAGATCAAGCAACTAACCAAATTGCAATGGGAATGCCTGACGGTGATGTATTAGTTGGTCCCGTAAATAACGCATCTCAATATGCGCGGGTCAACGGTTTCATCGAGCGCGTGCCTTCACATGCTCGTATTGTTGCTGGAGCTACCGCAAACACTTTAGGCGGATACTTCATCGCCCCAACGGTTATCGCAGATCTCAAACAGAGCGATGAGATGATCCAAAATGAGATCTTCGGCCCTGTCATCACCCTTCAGAAATTTGAAACCGAGGCCGAGGCGATCGCCATGGCAAATGGTGTCGATTACGGCTTGGCCTCATCTGTCTGGACCAAGGATCATGGCCGCGCCATGCGTCTGGCCAAAGCCTTCGACTTCGGTTGCGTCTGGATCAACACCCACATTCCATTGGTGGCTGAGATGCCACATGGCGGTTACAAGCGCTCTGGCTACGGCAAAGATCTCTCAGGCTATGGCTTTGAGGATTACACCCGAATCAAGCACGTCATGACCAATCTCGACGCTTAAACTTGCTCTGAAATTTCATCGGAAATTGGCTCAAATTGGTTTGGCCGTGAGGGCCAAACGGCTCCATAATGAGCCCTGCACAACCGTCCCTTGTTCCGGAAAATAAAAAGGAGCCCATACACATGGCGCAATCACCAGAAAAGACACCACTGTCTGCAGAAGCACGCGCAATTCTCAATTCCAAAATTTCTCGTCGTGCACTCGTTGCAGGCGCAGGTGCACTCGGTGGAGCAGCGCTCCTGAGTTCATGCAGTTCCGGCGGAGGAGATGAAGCAGCATCTGCTGGTTCAGTTCGTTGGGGTAACTGGCCTCTCTATCTCGATTACGACGAAGAGACACAGCTCTATCCAACCCTTGAAGCATTTATGGAATCAACTGGAATCACCGCCGAGTATTTTGAAGATTACAACGATAATGATGAGTTCTTTGGAAAAGTTCAAGCACAACTTAAGCTCAAAGAAGATATTGGTTATGACCTAGTAACTCCAACAGACTGGATGGCAGCGCGCTGGATCCGTCTTGGTTACACACAAAAGTTTGATAAGGCAAATATTCCTAACGCAGGCAATATTTTGGACACCCTTGCATCACCATCATTTGACCCAATGCGCGAACAGTCACTTACTTGGCAGGGCATCATGGGTGGCTTTGGATGGAACGTTGAAAAGAATCCAAAGGGAATTCGCACACTTGACGATCTCTTCTCTCCTTCAAATAAGGGAAAGATTGTCGTGCTCTCCGAGATGCGTGACACCATCGGAATCATCTTGCGCCATCAAGGTGTGGATTTAACTACTGTTACTGAAGATCAGTTCATGAATGCAGTTGATTTCCTTGCGAAGAAGATTGCAGATGGCTGGATCCGCGGAGTCAAGGGCAACGAATACGCTGAAGATCTCACATCTGGAGATGCCACAGCAGTTATCGGTTGGTCTGGCGATATGTTTATCTTGAAGTCAGAAAATGACGGCAAGTTTGACTTCGCTATTCCAGAATCTGGCGGCACCATCTCAGGTGATAACTTGATGATTCCTTACACAGCAACAGCTGAAGCAAAGGCAAGTGCTGAAAAGCTCATCAACTGGTACTACGATCCAAAGATCGCAGCAGAAGTTGCCGCATACGTTAACTACGTGACACCTGTTAAGGGTGCGCAGGCTGAGATGGAGAAGATCGATCCAGCACTAGCTTCGAGCGAATTCATCTTCCCAACTGAAAAGACAATGGCAAACCTTTCTGTCTTCCGTTCGTTGACACCTGCTGAAGAGAGTGCTTGGTCAGAAGCCTTCCAGAAGGCTGCCGGCAACTAAGTGGCAGATATCGCAAACTCTGCGCGCGGAGATTTAAAACTTACTCGCGTTACAAAGAGTTATGGCGACTTCACGGCAGTTGATGATCTCTCATTGACCATCCCTGAAGGTTCATTCTTTGCTTTGCTTGGACCTTCAGGGTGTGGCAAGACCACAACTCTTCGCATGATTGCAGGGCTTGAGGAGCCTACTGTTGGAAGTATTCACTTAGGTTCAACAGACATCACCACAACTAAGCCGTATCAGCGACCTATCAACACTGTATTTCAGAACTATGCGCTCTTTCCGCACTTAACCATCTTTGAAAATATCGCATTTGGTCTACGCCGTCGCGGGATCAAAGATGTAGATGAGGCAGTTAACAAGGTCCTTAATTTGGTAGAGCTTCCACATCTGGCTCAGCGCAAGCCAACACAGTTATCTGGTGGACAACAACAGCGCATCGCCCTAGCCCGCGCGATCGTCAACCGCCCGGCACTTCTTCTTCTAGATGAACCTTTGGGAGCGCTCGATCTCAAGCTTCGTCGACAGATGCAGATCGAGCTCAAGTGGATTCAGAAAGAAGTCGGTCTGACCTTCGTTCACGTGACCCATGATCAGGAAGAGGCCATGACCATGGCCGACACCATCGCTGTCATGAATGAGGGAAAGATTGAGCAGATGGGCTCTCCTGCTGACCTTTATGACAATCCGAATACGGCATTTGTTGCTAACTTCCTTGGACAATCCAACTTGATTAAGGGTTCACTAGTTGGAACAGATGGTGATTCACTCGTTGCCGATCTCTTTGGACAGAAGATTTCGCTACCGCGCAATCGGTCACATGCAGTTGATTCATCTATCTACGCTGGAATTCGCCCCGAGAAATTCCGAATCTCACTCCTTCAGACTCCTGTCTCAGGTAACGTCTTAACCGGAGGAAAGATCGAAGATGTCTCTTACATCGGTGTATCCACTCAATATCAAGTGATGATGCCATGGGGACAAGAGCTGATGGTCTTCGAGCAGAACGATGATGGAGTTGCACCATTCCATATCGGTGATGCTGTCAACATCTCTTGGGAACCAGTCTTCACCTTTGCACTTCGCGGTGATGAGGACGCTGAAGCTGGTACCGAAGTAATGCCTGAAGATCTCGACGAAGAGTAAGAAGCTCACGTCGATGAAGAAAATCAGCACTCCTTATCTACTTCTCTTACCAGGGTTTGCCTTTCTCTTTACCTTCTTCATCCTTCCTATCATCAACTTGGCGCAGACCTCGACTCAGACCCCAGTAAAAAATGGAGATACCGGCCAATACGAGCAGACACTGCGCTTTTCAAATTACATCGATGCTTTCATTGAAAATCGCGAGCAATTCACTCG
>JBEANF010000047.1:0-9868 GCA_041165585.1 Actinomycetota bacterium
TTTCAAGTGCTCCGGCCTCGCGCAACATTCGCACAATCGCACGTTGGGTATTTCCGCGCACAATTGAATCATCGACCACAACTATGCGCTTTCCTTCAATAATCTCACGCAATGGGTTGAGCTTAAGACGAATGCCAAGTTGGCGAATTGTCTGTGATGGTTGGATAAATGTTCGACCAACGTATGAGTTCTTTACCAAACCAAGCCCGTAAGGAATTCCCGATTCTTGCGCAAAGCCGATTGCGGCAGGTGTTCCAGATTCAGGAACCGGAATAACAAGGTCAGCTTTTACCGGAGCTTCAATAGCAAGTTTCTTTCCAATGCGTACGCGAGTTGCATGCACGCTCTGTCCAGCAATTGATGTATCAGGGCGTGCTAGGTAGACATATTCAAAGATGCATCCCTTTGGATCAGGTGCGGCCCACCTCTGCGAACGAATTCCATCTTCGTTGATAATTAAGAATTCACCGGGCTCAACCTCACGCACAAATGCTGCACCGACGATGTCGAGTGCGGCAGATTCGGAGGCCACTACCCACCCACGTTCAAGTTTTCCAATTACAAGTGGACGCACTCCGTGACGATCACGCGCGGCATACAAGGTGTGTTCATCCATAAAGACAAGAGAGAATGCACCTTCTAGTAACGGTAAAACTGCCAGCGCGCTTGCTTCAACGTTCTTCTCGTCCTGCAGACCGATCAAAGCGGTCATGATTTCGGTATCGGTTGTGGCACCGCGCTCGTTTTTGGCAGATGGTTCAAGTTTTGCGACCATCTCAGCTAAATCACCGGTATTGGTGAGGTTGCCATTGTGAGCTAAAGCCAGTGTTCCGTACTGGGTTGGGCGCAGCGTTGGTTGAGCGTTAACCCAAGTACTAGATCCTGTTGTGCTGTAGCGAGTGTGGCCGATCGCTAAGTTGCCGTGCAGGGTAGCTAAATCTGATTCGGTAAATACCTGTGAAACAAGACCCATATCTTTAAAGACAACTATGCGCTCTCCATCTGATGTTGCAATTCCAGCAGACTCGGTACCACGATGTTGCAGAGCATAAAGTCCGTAGAAAGTTAACTTGGCAACTTCTTCATCTGGTGCCCACACACCAAAGACGCCGCATGCATCTTGTGGACCTTTATCATCGCCCGGAAAATTGTGGTTGAGAAGTCCATCAGGGCGTCTACTCATGAGCTCAACTCTTTCGCAAATGGAAGATAACCTGATAAATCAGCGCGCGCACCCGATGCGTTGATTAACCCACGATCTAGCGCATCCAACCAACGTGTATTGCCATCTACAAGCGAGAGCCAAGTTTCTGCATCCATCTCAATCACATTAGGCGGAGTTCCGCGAGTATGTGTCGGTCCTTCGCCGCATTGAATTGCAGCATAAGGAGGAATCCGCACTTCAATTGCACGTCCTGGTGCAATCTGCGATAGGTGCGCAAGGGTGGATTTCACTTTTTCTAGAATTATCGGATCGCGCATGATTATCCAAATAGTTTCTGGAAGGTTGATGTATGTGCATCCCGCAATTCACTTAATGAAATTTCAACATCGTTAATCTTTAATGTATCTCCGCCTGTAGTTCCCAGATAAGTAACTGGAATACCACCTGCTGCAGCTTTAAGCGCTGCAGCCTTTGCAGATTCAACTGCAACCAGAACCCGACCAGGTGTCTCAACCACCAAGTTCATTCCAGGATTATCTAAAGAAATAGTTGCGCCAACGTTGTGGCGCAAAACCATCTCAGTCAACGTTGCAGTTAATCCACCCTGGCTTAGATCGTGAGCGGCGGTAAAGATCGACTCGGTGCGACCTTTAACTAAGAGCTCAATCAAGCGCATTTCGCGCGCTAAATCAGCCACTGGTGCTTGTCCCCCGCGCATGCCATGCAGATATGCCCATTCAGAACCTGACAAGTTTTCATCACTTGCACCAAGTAAATACAACTCAAGACCGGCGCGATCAAAACTCATCGGTGTGCGAGTTCGAACATCATCAATCACGCCAAGTACACCAATTACTGGTGTTGGCAAGATCGCAACATCTCCTGTCTGGTTATAGAAGGAGACATTTCCACCAGTAACGGGAAATCCCATCTCAAGACATCCATCTGCTAATCCGCGAACGGTTTCGGCAAATTGCCACATCACACCAGAATCTTCTGGTGATCCAAAATTGAGACAGTTGGTAACTGCAAGTGGTCTTGCACCAGCTGTTGCAATGTTGCGGGCAGCTTCGGCTAGCGCTAATTTGGCGCCTTCGTATGGATTTAAATAAGACCAGTTGGCGTTAGCATCTGTTGCGACTGCTACTCCAAGATGTGTCTTCTCATCAATTCGTACCATTCCCGAATCATCTGGCTGAGATTGCACAGTGTTGCCTTGTACATATCGGTCGTATTGATTTGTTACCCAACTCTTATCCGCCAGGTTAGGAGTTGCGGCCATTTTTAAGACTGCATCTTTTATCTCTTGCGCACTCTGTGGAAGTGGTGGATCAATTTTCTCTGCGTTAACACGCGCGATATATGCCGGCTCTGCCAATGGACGGGAATAGACAGGTCCTTCATGTGCCACGGTGCGAGGTGGAACATCAACGATGAGATCACCATGCCAAGTAATTTCTAACCGATCACCATCTGTTACTTCGCCAATTACCGTGACAGTTACATCCCACTTCTTACATATTTCTAGGAATCGATCTATTTTGCTTGGTTCAACGATGGCACACATGCGTTCTTGCGATTCAGACATCAAAATCTCTTCTGGCGACAGGGTGGCATCACGCAGTGGCACCCTGTCGAGCGCAACTTTCATCCCGCCGCTACCGCCTGAAGCTAGCTCGCTGGTTGCACAGGAGAGCCCAGCACCACCTAAATCTTGAATGCCAACAACCAGATCTTCGGCGAAAATCTCAAGTGAACATTCGATCAGAACTTTCTCCACAAATGGATCACCGACTTGAACTGCAGGGCGCTTAGCTGGACCTGTTGATTCAAAAGTCTCGGATGCAAGGACAGAGACGCCACCGATTCCATCGCCACCCGTCTTTGCGCCATAGAGGACAACGAGGTTGCCGGCACCGGCGGCCTTTGCCAATTTAATATCGCTATGTTTCATCACGCCGACACAGAGAGCGTTGACGAGTGGATTTCCTAAATACGTTTCATCAAAGACAACTTCACCACCAATATTTGGAAGTCCTAAACAGTTTCCATATCCACCAACACCTGCAGTTACTCCTGGCAATATGCGACGTGTATCTGGAGCATCTGCTGGACCAAAGCGCAACGGATCCATCACAGCGATCGGGCGTGCGCCCATGGTCAAAATATCGCGCACGATTCCACCGATACCAGTTGCTGCACCTTGGTATGGCTCAATAAATGAAGGATGGTTATGCGATTCGATTTTAAAGGTAACTGCATATCCTTGTCCGACATCGACAACGCCAGCGTTTTCGCCGATTCCAACCAAAAGCGCATCAGTCTTGACTGCCTTGTCACCAAATTGCTTTAGGTGGACCTTTGAAGATTTGTAGGAACAGTGTTCTGACCACATCACTGAGTACATCGCAAGCTCTGATGAGGTTGGGCGTCGACCTAAAATCTCTTTTATGCGCGCGTATTCATCACTCTTTAGTCCGAGTTCGGCAAATGGTTGTGCTGCATCCGGATTTGCTGTGGCAACTGCAACTGTATCTAGCGCCATTACTTCACCAAGGCTTTCAAAACCGAGGTAAAGAATCCAAGACCATCAATACCTGGTCCAGTAAGGCTCTCGATCGCATGCTCTGGATGGGGCATTAAACCCACAATATTGCCGCGTTCATTGGTGATTCCAGCGATGAGATTGCGTGAACCGTTGGGGTTTTCACCTACATAACGGGCGATGATGCGCCCTTCGCCCTCGAGCTGGGCCAGAGTCTGATCATCACATTGAAAAGAACCTTCACCATTTTTTAGTGGAATAACAATCTCTTGTCCTTTGGCGTAATCAGATGTCCACGCTGTTTCGTTATTTTCAATCACTAGCATTTGATCGCGACAGAGAAAGTGGAGATCTTTGTTTCGGGTAAGCGCGCCAGGTAGTAGGTGAGCCTCACATAAAACTTGAAAGCCGTTACAAATTCCAAGAAGCGGCATTCCACCTTGTGCAGCATCGATAACTTTAGTCATCACTGGTGCAAAACGACTGATCGCACCACAACGTAAGTAATCTCCGTAGGAAAATCCACCAGGCAAGATCACAGCATCGACACCTTTTAAATCTGCATCATCGTGCCAGAGTGAGATCGCAGTTGCTCCAGCTGCATGTGCAGCACGCATCGCATCTCGATCATCGAGAGTTCCAGGAAAGGTGACTACGCCAACTTTCATCCTTCTACCTTTACAACATAAGTCTCAATAACTGGGTTGGCGAGCAAAGTTGCTGCCGCCTTTTCAATATCTGCCATCTGTGCTGCAGTCGGTGTACCTTCAACTTCAATCTCAAAACGTTTTCCTTGGCGCACACTCTTGGCAAAGGTAAATCCAAGTCGAGGAAGTGCGGCACCGACTGCGACACCTTGCGGGTCCAAAATCTCTGGCTTGAGCATTACTTCTACAACGATGATCGCCATTTTTATTTCCCCTTAGAACTTACTGCCGGTGATTTTATAAAACGCTTCGTGATATCGCTGCGCAGTCTTCTCTACGATGTCTGCGGGCAATTCTGGCGGTGGGCTCTTCTTATCCCAGCCTGATGTTGTTAAATAATCGCGCACAAATTGCTTATCGAATGATTGGCCTGGATTAGCTGCATCCCAGAAACGAGAAGAATCGGGGGTGAGAGCCTCATCCCCCAGAGTAATGTCACCGTTTTCATCGATGCCAAATTCAAATTTGGTGTCAGCCAAAATAATTCCGCGTGATGCGGCGAAGTCAGCAGCTGTTCGATAGAGATCGAGTGTGTACTCACGTAACGCATGTGCGTGATCACTGCCAATAATTGCTACAGCAGATTGAAAATCAATGTTGATGTCGTGGTCACCAATGGCAGCCTTTGTTGCAGGAGTAAAGATTGGCTCTGGAATCTTTGAACCGTCTACTAATCCATCAGGCAAGGCAATCCCACAGACTGTTCTATCTGCTTGGTACTCCTTGAGGCCGCTACCAGTGAGATAGCCACGTGCAACGCACTCAATCTCAAACATGTTTAGCGGTTTGACGATAACCGCGCGATCTTGAACTACATCTGGAACTTCATCGCTGATGATGTGGTTACCAATAATGTCTTCCAATAATTCAAACCAGAAAAGCGACAGCTGAGTGAGTATCGCACCTTTACCAGGAATTGTTGTAGGTAGAACCCAATCGAAGGCGCTAATGCGATCTGATGCAACGAGAAGAATCTCACCCGATTGATTCGTGTAGAGATCGCGAACTTTTCCGGTACGCAAGTGATCCCACCCGGCTACCTGTGGTGCCGGTGGTGGACCGGCAAGGCCGAAGCCGCTCACCGAATAGAGCCGGGTTTGTACTGCGCTGCGGCAGGATGCGCGGATGTGATCGCTTCGATGCGATCGACAACTCGAGCAATGTGCTGGCGAGCATCGCCAGTGAATTCAAGTGGTGCGCTTATTAATTCTTCTAGCGCTTTTCTATCCAGTGGAATGCGAGCATCATCTGCCAGAGAATCTAATAATGTATTGGGTTGTCCTTCGCGCATCGCAAGAGCTGCTTTGACTGCATGTTTCTTAATTACCTCGTGTGCAATTTCGCGACCGATCCCAGTTTTAACGGCTGCCATCAAAATCTTTGTCGTTGCCAAGAAAGGTAGATACCGCTCTAGTTCAGCTGCGATCACCGCCGGAAAAGCACCGAATTCATTGAGTACTGTAAGTGTTGTCTCCAGCAAACCATCCATGGCATAGAAAGCATCAGCGATGGCAACACGACGAACAACACTGCATGAGACATCGCCTTCATTCCACTGGTCACCAGCTAACTCGGAGACCATCGAAGAGTAACCTCGCAAGATAACTGCTAATCCATTTATTCGCTCGCATGAGCGTGTATTCATCTTGTGCGGCATCGCAGAAGATCCAACTTGGCCAGCCTTAAATCCTTCGGTAACAAGTTCAGCACCTGCCATCAAGCGAATGGAGGTCGCAAGTGAAGAAGGTGATGCTGCAAGTTGGACAAGAGTTGTTAAGACATCGTAATCAAATGATCGTGGATAAATCTGGCCGGTCGAATCAAGTACTCGGGTGAAACCAAGCTCTGCTGCGACGTTAGTCTCAAGTGCGTGATGGGCCTGTGATGATCCCAAAAGATCGATCGAATCTTGTGCAGTTCCGACTGGGCCCTTGATGCCGCGCATTGGATAGCGCTCTTGTAAAGCAATTAAACGCTCGTAAGCAAAGAGTAACTCTTCGGCGGCACTTGCAAAACGTTTACCTAACGTGGTGATCTGTGCTGGCACATTATGGGAACGACCTGCAATTGGTTGATCGGCATAGAGCACAGCCTTTGCGGCAAGTGCGGCAAGAGTTGCAATGACTTTATTGGCAATAAGTTCAAGGCCATTTTTGATCTGGAGTGCTTCAATATTTTCTGTCAGATCGCGGCTGGTCATTCCGGCATGGATTACCTCATGGCCCGCAAGTGCGTTAAATTCTTCAATTCGCGCCTTAACATCGTGGCGGGTTACTTTTTCACGAGCATCAACAGCTGCTAGATCTACCTTAGTAATTACTTTTTCGTAATCTGCAATCACTGATTCAGCAATTTCATGTCCGAGCGATGATTGCGCGCGAGCGACTGCAATCCAAAGCTTGCGCTCTGCGATGATTTTCTCCTCAGGAGAGAAGATGGCGCGCATTTCTGCCGATGCATAACGGTTGGCTAATACGCTCACTGGTGCATTCTCCCTTACTTAATTCTCTACCTGGGCTAGCGACGCAACGAGGGCGATATCACTACGATAGAAAGCGCCCTCGAGGTCGATGGTAGAAATCTGCGAATACGCGCGATGACGGGCAGTCTCAAGATCTGGGCCCATTCCGGTCACTGTCATGACTCGACCGCCGGTTGAGATCAACGCCCCAGCGCGATCGGCAGTACCAGCATGAAAGACGATAGTTCCATCTACGGATGTGCTCTCTGTAATAGGTAATCCAACAACAGGCGATTGTGGGTATCCCTGTGACGCTAAAACCACAGTGACGGCTGAATCATCACGCCAATGTAATACGGTGTCATCAAGATCTCCGGTGGCGGCTTTATATAAGAGTTCTGCAAGCGGTGTTACTAATCGTGGAATTAAGACTTGAGTCTCTGGATCTCCAAAGCGCGCATTGAATTCAATAACCTTCAATCCGTTTTTGGTGAGTGCAAGACCTGCATAGAGCAGACCAACAAATGGAGTTCCACGTGCAGCCATCTCAGCCACAACTGGAGCTAAAACTTTCTCATATGTCTGCTCAACAATGTCATCTGGTGCCCAAGGTAGCGGTGAATATGCACCCATTCCGCCGGTATTTGGTCCTTGATTATTATCAAGTGCGCGCTTGAAATCTTGCGCCGGCTCCATTGCTAGAACATTTCGACCATCACAGATTCCAAAGAGTGAAATTTCTGGGCCATCTAGAAACTCTTCGATAACTACGCGATCACAAGACAGAGCATGTGCTAATGCTTCGGCACGATCACTAGTTACGACGACACCTTTACCTGCAGCAAGTCCATCATCTTTAACTACATAAGGTGCACCGAATGCATCAAGTGCTGACTCGATCTCACTTTGTGTGGTGCAGGTAAAACTCTTGGCCGTGGGTACTCCGGCATCACGCATAACGCCCTTTGCAAAATCTTTTGATCCTTCTAGAGCTGCGGCAGACCTTGATGGGCCAAAGGTGGCAATTCCGGCTGCCCGCAATACATCTGCTGCACCATTTACAAGTGGTACTTCAGGACCGATTACGACAAGATCAACATTGAGTGATTGTGCCAAATTAAGAATTGCTTGATTATCAGTAATTGCCAGCGGATGAATTGTGGCAATCTGAGCTATTCCTGGATTGCCCGGTGCAACATGGAGTTGGCTACACTTTTTATCTGCCTTGAGTCCTAGTGCGAGTGCGTGTTCGCGACCGCCGCTTCCGACTAGGAGGATTTTCATGGCTTAGATGAAATCCTTTACGACAATTGTTTGATCTCGACCCGGCCCTACACCGATTGCGCTCATCGGAGCACCTGATATCTTCTCGAGAAATGCAACGTACTCTTGCGCATTCTTTGGCAGATCACTGAGTTTGCGCGCACCAGAAATATCTTCACTCCAACCGGGGAGATATTCATAAATTGGTTTGGCGTGATGGAAATCAGATTGTGATGATGGCAGTTCTTCAACGCGCTTGCCATCGATTTCATATGCAACACAAACTGGAATCTTCTCCCAGCCGGTCAGCACATCAAGCTTTGTCAGGAAGAAATCTGTAAGTCCGTTAACCCGAACTGCATAACGTGCAATCGGTGCGTCATACCAACCGCAGCGGCGAGCACGTCCTGTTGTTACACCGACCTCTCCACCAATTGAGCGAAGTTTTTCACCATCTTCATCAAAGAGTTCAGTTGGAAATGGGCCCGACCCGACACGAGTTGTATATGCCTTAACAATTCCGATGACGCGACCAATTTGTGTTGGGCCAATGCCAGATCCTGTGCAAGCACCACCAGCAGTTGGGTTAGAGGAGGTCACGAATGGATATGTGCCGTGATCTACATCAAGCAGCGTTCCTTGTGATCCTTCAAGCAATACGCGCTTTCCAGCCTTGAGCGCTTGATCAAGCAACAGTACGGTATCTGCAACGTATGGTCGCAAGATTTCGGCATATTCCAAGTACTCAGCCAGGACATCATCGACTTCGATATTTTTGCGATTAAAGACCTTGATAAGAATCTGATTTTTATCGCGCAGCGCAGCTTCCAGCTTTTGACGCAAGATTGAAGGATCGAAGAGATCTTGTACACGAATGCCGATGCGATTGATCTTATCGGCATAGGCAGGTCCGATGCCACGACCGGTTGTTCCAATCTTTGACTTACCAAGGAAGCGCTCAGTCACCTTATCGATGGTGCGATGATATGGAGTAATTAAGTGAGCGTTCGTTGAAATTACAAGTTTTGAGCAATCGATCCCGCGCTCTGTGAGTCCCTTAATCTCTTCCAATAAAACACTTGGATCGATCACAACACCGTTACCAATTACAGGCACAACGTTAGGAGAGAGAATTCCTGATGGAAGAAGGTGTAGCGCGTACTTCTGATCACCAATAACCACAGTATGTCCTGCGTTATTGCCACCTTGGTAGCGCACTACATAATCAACCCGGTCTCCGAGGATGTCGGTAGCTTTACCCTTGCCCTCATCGCCCCACTGAGCACCCAGCAGAACTAATGCAGGCATGGTTAAAACCTCTCTCCTTGATTAATTAAGAATTACTTGCGAAGTGATGTTCCGGTTGAACGTAGATCTTCACAAGCATGTACAACACGAGCAGCCATTCCAGCTTCTGCCGCCTTGCCCCATGCGCGTGGGTCGTACATCTTCTTATTTCCAACTTCGCCATCAATCTTCAATACGCCATCATAGTTTTTGAACATGTGCTCAACTACCGGACGAGTAAATGCGTATTGAGTATCGGTATCGATATTCATCTTGATGACGCCGTAATCAAGTGATTCGCGGATCTCTGAAAGAAGTGAGCCAGAACCACCGTGGAATACCAGGTCCATGGGCTTGCTGCCAGCAGCAAGACCAAGTTTGGCTGACACTGCATCCTGAAGTGTCTGCAGAATCTTTGGTTGCAAGACGACGTTTCCTGG
>JBEANF010000048.1:0-2509 GCA_041165585.1 Actinomycetota bacterium
TCGGTAATCTCAATCGAGCCAGTTACTTCGTAACGCTAGCTCCTGCCGATGGCAGAGATGTGAAAAATCGCGGTGCTTTATAGCCGGCGGCTATGAACGATTTATTTATTTCACTCTGAATTTTTGCTATATGGCTCTGCGGCGCAAGTGCGATCGCGCTTCCGCCGAAACCCCCACCGACCATACGAGCACCGAGTGCGCCGTTAGCCAGCGCATTTTCAACTGCGCAATCGAGTTCGGCACACGAGACTTCAAAGTCATCGCGAAGAGAATTATGTGTTTGGTTAATCAGACTGCCGAAGGTGACGAAATCATTTGAGCGCAGTGCTGCAATTGCCAATTGCACACGTGCAATCTCTGTTACAACGTGGTGCGCTCTCTTAAACTCCTCAACACTCAGAATCTCGCTACTGCGATCAAGTTCTTCAATTGTGACATCGCGAAGTGAGAGAACGCCAAGTTTTTTTGCAGCACTTTCACAGGCCTTGCGCCGGCTGGCATAACCACCATCGACCAATTCGTGATGAACTTGAGTGTCAATGATGAGCAGTTCCAGACCTGAGGCTGCAACATCAAAGGGAATTAGCTTCGTTGATAGATCTCGACAATCAAGTAAAAGCGCAGATCCGCTTTCTGCCAACATAGAGACAGCCTGATCCATAATCCCGCACGGCATTCCAACAAAATCATTTTCAGCTCGTTGTGCCAGCAGCGCTAGCTCTTTGCGCGAGTGGCCCAGGTGAAGGAGTTCATTGAGCCCTATAGCGACAGCGCATTCCAAGGCGGCAGACGACGAAAGTCCTGCACCAAGTGGAACGCGCCCATCAATTTCAATATCCAGACCGTCTGTGATTTCAAGTGCCCAAATGACACCTAAAACATAACGCTCCCAATCGCCAGCGCTATCTGGTGAGATATCTTTGACTGAAGTTGTCACGATTTCGTTTGGTCGTTGCAGTGATCGAATACGGACCACCTGATCGCTACGTCGCCTGATGCGTGCCTGGGTTCGGTCATTAATCGCAAAAGGGAGAACCAATCCTTGGTTGTAATCGACATGTTCACCGATCAGATTTACTCGTCCAGGAGCTGAGGCGATTAGATCGGGGGCGAGCCAGTCAGGCATCTATAGAACTACATCCCGCAGTTGGCCGGCAGATTGCTCAGGCTTGAGATCCATAATGAAGGCACCCATTGCAGATTCACTTCCGGCTAAATACTTTAATTTTCCTGGGGCTCTACGGACGCTAGTTATCTGCCAGTGCAGACGCAATAGGTCACGTCCATCACGTACCGGTGCCTGATGCCACGTGGCGATATACGCCATCTCAATTCCAAATACTCCATCCAAACGTCGCATTACTTCGATAGATATAGATGGGAATGCATCTGCCTGTTCATCACTGAGGGCTGCTAAATCTGGTACTGGCGATAGAGGTGCAACGTGAATTTCAAATGGATAACGAGCAGCATATGGAACAAAGGCCACCCAATGTCGGTTGCGCGCAATGATGCGATCTCCATCGCGAAGTTCGCGAGCAACAACATCATCGAATAAAACTCGACCCGTCTCTTCGCGGTGGGCCTTGGCAACTTCAAGCATTTTGATGACACGTGGTGGAAGGTATGAGTAAGCATAAATTTGTCCATGTGGGTGAAATAAAGTGACACCAACTTCTTCACCGCGGTTTTCAAAAGGAGCAATGTGACGGATATACGAATGCTCTGAAAGCTCAGCAACACGATCGCGCCAAGCCTCCATCAATGTACGCACCTGACGTTCTGTAAGCCCACCAAATGAGCCACCATGATTATCGGTAAAGCAGATTACTTCGCACTTGCCGGCAGCTGTACCTGGATCTGTATCGGTGCCGACAATGTCAGGAAGTGCCCAGTCACCACTTGGGGCTCTCAGCGATGGGGAACGATTGTCAAAAACCACAACTTCATATTCGCTATCTGGAATCTCACTCAATAAATCTGCGCGCGTTGGGCATAGGGGACAGAGCTCTTTAGGTGGAAGAAAGACTCGACCTTGGCGATGTGCGGCCATTACTACCCATTCGTTGAGCAGCGGATCAAGGCGCAATTCGCCGATACCAGGTTGCTCTTCTACAGGCCTTAGATCACGTGCATCTCTTGTTCGTTCTTGGCTATCGTAATAACGAATAATTCGGCCATCAGCCATTGGTAGATCACTGCGCGTTACTCCTGCAGCAAGTTTTTTAGCCTGGCTCATAATGGCACTACTCTACAGATATGAGTGCGCAAAGAGCCATCCTGACATCTGCAACGGCACAGCTTGTTCTTGAGGTAATAGAAGGCGCGCTAGTTATCAGCCATTGGGGTATGCCACTTGGAAAAATCAGTGGTGATGCACGGTTGGCGATGACCCCCTCTGTAACCAATAGTGGATTTGATGCGGTGCAAAATCCTGGCGTGATGCGTGAAGGTTCTCGTGGGTTTTTGGGACGTAGCGCATTGAGTGGACACCGAAATGGAAAAGCTT
>JBEANF010000049.1:0-3589 GCA_041165585.1 Actinomycetota bacterium
GCACCTTTTCCAGATGGTGCTAAAACTACTGCGCAGACTGAGCCCATGCGAGCGCCTACCGTTGCTAACTCTGCAGTGGTCTTAGTGGCTACATCACCTTGAAAATCGGCGAGAATAATTACTGTGCTCATATCAACTTCTTCTCTGCTAGGAACGTTGCCAATGCATTTCCACCATCACCGCTATCGGTGACAATCACACCTGCGCTACGTGGTGGACGTGGTGCAAAATCTTTTACCTCAGACCAGGCACTTGTTGCGCTAACGCCAACTGCTGCCAGGCCGCGTGATTCAATAGTCTTCTTCTTTGCCGCCATAATTCCCTTAAATGATGGATAACGTGGCTCATTAATCTTTTCAACAACACTGATAACTGCAGGAAATGCAGCAGAGATTTCATCAACGCCAGCCTCTGTCACACGAGTAATGGCAACAGTTGATGCTGCAGGATCGACGGCAACTTTGCTAGCAAATGTCATCTGCGCCCACCCTAAGCGCGCTGAAATCATTGCTGGAACAACGCTCATACGAGCATCGGTTGATTCTGTTCCGCAGATAACTAGATCAAATCCACCATCTGCAATGGTCTTTGCCAAAACTGCAGAAGTAGTAAGTGCATCAGAGCCAGCAAGAGCTGGATCTGTAATAAGAATTGCATCATTTGCACCCATTGAGAGCGCTTTACGCACCGCCTCTGTTGCACGCTCTGGTCCCATGGAGATTACGGTGACTGTATGTGGGCCACCTTCTTCATTGCCGCCATGGGCTTCTGCAATACGTAGCGCTTCTTCAACTGCATACTCATCTAAATCATTGAGAACAGCATCGACTCCCTCGCGATCAAGGCGGGCATTGACCATCTTCTTCTCGGCCCATGAATCTGGGACCTGCTTTATGCAGACTGCAATCTTCATGGCCGATAGGTTACTCATCAGTAGCCCCAATCACAATCCGAAAACACGGCAAGATACCCCTCATGCTTCCAGCCGATCCCCGGACGTTAGGTGCCACCGTCACAGAGGGCGGCACCAACTTTGCGATCTGGAGTAACGCCGCAGATGCGATCGAGCTCTGCCTCTTTAACGAGGTCAATGGAAAGTTAGTCGAGACTCGCTTTGCACTCTCACACCGCAACGGGCCCATCTGGCATGGATACCTTGCTGGAGTAAGACCGGGGCAGCGCTATGGCTATCGCATCTATGGCCCATGGCAGCCTGAATACGGTTCGCGATTTAATGCATCTAAATTAGTGATCGATCCTTATGCGCATAAGCTCGATGGAACTTTGCAGTATGTGCCAGAAATTTATGGACATACCGCCGTTGATGAAATCGGCACCGGTGATCTTGCAGTTCGTGATAATCGAGATAGCTCGACGTTTGTTCCACTCTCGGTAGTTACCGATTATCGCGCGCGCGAAATTGCCCGCCCTCTGACTTCATGGGCAAAGACTCTGATCTATGAAGCGCATGTGCAAGGGCTGACTGCGAAAAATTATGAAATTCCAGAAAATGAACGGGGTACATATAAAGGATTGGGACATCCCAGCACGATTGCTCATTTGAAATCTTTAGGTGTGACTGCGCTCGAACTCTTACCAATTCATACCTATGCAACAGAGCCCGCGATTTGGGCACGTGGTCGCAAGAATCACTGGGGTTACAACGCGCTCGCCTTTAGCGCACCACATGCCGAGTATGCAGCAACTGATGATCCAACCTCTGAATTGCAATGGGCAGTTGATCAGTTACATCAGGCAGGTATCGAAGTTATTCTCGATGTTGTCTACAACCACTCTGCAGAAGGTGGAGTGGGCGGACCGACGCTCTCCTTTAAAGGTATCGATAACAAGGCGTATTACCGTCACGATGGTGCAGGCAATTACATCGATGTCACTGGCTGTGGAAACACTTTTGCGGCCAGCAATCCACAGAATGTGCGCTTTATCGTTGACTCCTTGCGCTGGTGGATTGAAGTAATTGGCGTAGATGGTTTCCGCTTTGATCTGGCAACTGCGCTCTACACCAGCAACTCTGCCTTTAATTCATCACTGATGTCAGCTATCGAATCAGATTCGGTTCTGCGTAATTTCAAAATGATTGCTGAGCCATGGGATATCTCGCGCTATTCACTCGGAGATTTCCCGCACCCATTCCGCGAGTGGAATGATGCGTATCGCGATGCCGTCAGACAGTTCTGGTTAGAAGATATTGCACGTGGTTACGGCGAAGGTGTTGCAGATATTGCATCTCGTATCAGCGGATCAAGTGACATCTTCTACTACCGCGGACCAACCTCATCGATCAACTTTATTACCGCCCATGATGGTTTTACCTTGAACGATTTGGTCAGCTACACATCCAAGAACAACCTTGCCAACCAGGAAGATAATCGCGATGGGGCCAGCGATAACCGTTCCTGGAATTGTGGTGTTGAGGGAGTAACTGATGATCCTCAAGTTTTGGAGATCAGGCAGCGCTTAAAGAAATCCATGTTGGCCACTCTTCTGCTCTCATCTGGTGTTCCGATGATCACCATGGGTGATGAAGTAAGTAGATCGCAGAACGGATCCAATAACGCGTACTCAATGCCGCGCGATATGCAAATCTCCATCGCCGATTCTGCAGAAACTTTCGGTGGCGGATGGGCGATGGATTGGGATTTAGACCCATCACAGAAAGATCTTCGCGATGCAGTAGAGATGTTAGCCAGCATTAGAAATACCTACTTGGCCGATGTTGCATCTGAATTTTTCACAGGAGCACTCGATCAGGGAACGCAGCGAAAGGATATTGCCTGGTTTAGCCTCGGGGGTCGTGAAATGACTGATGAGCACTGGGCAGATGGCGAGAAGAGATCTCTAACTGTATTTATCGATGCTGGATCTGATCGCGGATTATTGATGTTTCTCAACTCTTCCATTGAGAAAACAACATTTACATTCCCTGATGAAAAGTGGGGAGATTCTTTCCGATCAATCTTTGATGCATCACATGTAACGAGCGAACACGAACCTATCCTTGCTCTGCCATCGACGAAAGTTGATGTGGAAGCACATTCGGCACAGGTCTGGCTAGTAACACGCAGTACTAGGTAGTAATTGTCTCCATCAAATACGATAGGCAGATGCTGGCAATAATCGCACCTGGGCAAGGTTCGCAAACTCCGGGAATGTTGCTCCCATGGATTTCAGATCCAGCTAACCTTGAGTTGCTCAGCAGCTGGTCAGATGCAATTGATTTAGATCTCCATCATTTAGGAACAAATGCAGATGCAGATGAAATTCGCGATACTGCAAATGCCCAACCGTTAATTGTGGCTGCTGGCTTACTCAGCGCACGGGCACTTGGTGCCCAAGGAAAGTTCTCATACGTTGCCGGCCATTCGGTCGGTGAAATTACTGCAGCAGCAATCGCTGGGGTATTTACCGAAATCGATGCGCTCCGATTAGTGAGAGTGCGTGGGCAACAGATGGCAAAGGCTGCATCGGCTGCACCATCAGGAATGGCTGCAGTTTTAGGCGGAGATCGCGACGTTGTCTTAAAAGCAATTGCTGATGCAGGACTGGTTGCGGCAAATGACAATGGTGG
>JBEANF010000050.1:0-7083 GCA_041165585.1 Actinomycetota bacterium
TGGGCATGCTCGAAGAAGTCAAACGTATGTGCGAGAACGATCTTGCAGATTCATTTGTGGAAGGCGATCGCGTTGGAACAGATTTCAATAAAGCAACCGGTGATGTCAAACTCCCTGAAAGTTTTAAGAAGTCGTACAAGGCATATATCGATGGTGAGTGGTGGCGAGTTGATGCACCCGTTGAGTTAGGTGGAATGAAGATTCCTCCATCTATCCGTTGGGCAATTGCAGAGATGGTGCTTGGTTCAAATCCAGCAATTCACATCTACGCATCTGGTTATGCATTTGCACATGTGGCTTACATGCTTGGTACAGATGTTCAGAAGAAGATGGCAAAACATATGGTTGATCGTCACTGGGGTGCAACGATGCAACTGACCGAACCAGATGCTGGTTCCGATGTTGGTGCAGGTCGCAGCAAAGCGGTGCAGCAACCTGATGGAACCTGGCACATCACTGGTACAAAGCGTTTTATTACTTCAGGTGATGCTGACCTTTATGAAAACATTATGCACTTTACTCTTGCACGTCGCGAAGGCGGCGGTCCAGGAACAAAGGGACTCTCACTCTTCCTCATTCCAAAGTTTATGTTTGATCTTGAGACCGGCGAGCTAGGTAAGCGCAACGGCGTATATGTCACAAATGTTGAGCATAAGATGGGACTCAACGTTTCTGCAACATGTGAGATGAACCTTGGTGAACACGAGCCAGCTGTCGGTTATCTCCTTGGTGATGTGCATGAAGGTATTGCACAGATGTTTAAAGTCATTGAATTTGCCCGCATGATGGTGGGAACAAAGGCGATTGCTACATTGTCTGCTGGATATCAACAGGCACTTTCCTATGCCAAGACCCGCGTACAGGGTGGAGATATGAAGGTAATGAATGACAAAGCTTCACCTCGCGTGACCATCATTCACCACCCAGATGTACGTCGTTCACTGATGGTGCAGAAGGCTTACTCAGAGGGTATGCGCGCACTTGTTCTCTACACCGCAACAATTCAAGACGAAATCGAATTGGCTCGTCTTGCAGGAGATGAAGAGAAGCTTGCACAGATGGAAGCTCTTAACGATCTTATGCTCCCTGTAGTTAAGGGATTTGGTTCTGAAAAGTCATGGACGCTCCTCGGAACTGAATCACTACAGACATTTGGTGGCTCTGGATTTACTGAAGATTGGCCACTCGAACAATATGTTCGTGATGCCAAGATTGATACCCTGTATGAAGGAACAACTGCGATTCAAGGTCTTGATTTCTTCTTCCGCAAAGTTGTAAAAGATGGTGGCCGTGCGCTTGGTCTTCTTGGAAAAGAGATTGGTGCATTTGCTGCAACCGGTGGAGTTCACGAAGCGCAGAAGCAGGCTTTGCTTAAAGCCCTCGGAGATCTGCAGGGAATGGTTGGTGTTCTTGTTGGACATGCCATGGCATCACAAGAGAAGTCAGATGAGATTTACAAGGTCGGTCTTAATACTTCTCGCGTCTTGATGGCCGTTGGTGACATCATCACTGCGTGGCTTTTGCTACGTCAAGCAGATATCGCATCTGAAAAACTTGCAGCTGGCGGCGGAAAGGATGCAGCCTTCTATGAAGGAAAGATCGCATCTGCTCACTTCTTTGTTGCTAATTACCTTCCACACATCACCGCAGATCGAAAGATCGTGGAAGGCACAGATAATGCAATCATGGAGATTTCAGAGAACGCTTTTTAATCAGATACCCTTA
Organism: Actinomycetota bacterium; assembly: GCA_041165585.1. Lineage (GTDB taxonomy): Bacteria > Actinomycetota > Actinomycetes > Nanopelagicales > Nanopelagicaceae > Planktophila. Next base: position 1,726 of record JBEANF010000050.1, read on the forward strand.
CCGGATGCTCAATCGCTTCAGAGGTGAGATTTACCTGATTGTTGGCGCCGCCTTCTTCTCTTTCAATGGCGTCATCTCAACGTTGGTGCTTGATCACCTTTCTCCATTTCGCCTGACACAAGTACGATGTATCGGAGCCTTTGCGATCCTCTTCACCATCATGGCTATCCGTGATTGGGATTCATTAAAAGCTACGCGAAAAGAGCTACCCGTCTTAGTCCTCCTCGGCATAGTGGGTTTTGCCGCAGTACAGGCCGGTTACTTCCTTGGAATTGAACGTGGAGTCCCGCTAAGCCTGGTCTTGATTATTGAATTTACCGCTCCGATCTGGATTGTTCTCTGGATCAAATTTGTACAGAAGAAGGCTGTCCCAAATGGAATGTGGGGCGGAATCGCACTCAGCTTTATTGGCCTGGTCTTTATCGCCCGCGTCTGGGATGGATTGACCTTTGATCTCTTAGGAATTATCGGCTCACTCATTTCCGCCTTTGCTCTGGCTCTCTACTTTCTTCTTGGATCAAAGGTTGGCCAAACACGCTCTGCCCAATCAATTACCGTGTGGGGACTTGGAATGGCTGGCCTTACCTGGGCGATTGTCATGCCGGTCTGGAAATTTCCCTTTGATATCTTCACAATGGATATGAACCTCCAAGGAATCTTTGATGGCCGTTATGTTCCGGGTTGGGTCTTAATTGCTTGGGTAATTCTCCTTGGAACAATCGTCCCTTATCTCTTTGTTATCGGTGGAATGCTCAAGCTAACTCCATCAACAAGTAGCGTTATTGGAATGTTGGAACCTGTAATGGCCGGCGCATTTGCATGGATCTGGTTGGCACAGAGTTGGGCACCGATTCAATTAAGTGGCGCGGTAATTGTTCTGGTTGGAATCTATATTGCAGATCGCGCAAAGATCGCAGTGACAAGTAGTAAGTAACTACTCGTTCCAACCGCCATCGCCAGGAGATGCTGGTTGATCAAAATCTTGTGGCGTCGATGAGGTGAAGTCGCGACCTGAACCAGGGTTTGCTGCCATATCTGCAAAGCGTGCAAAGTGAAGTTGGGCAGAGACGGTGATTGTGCGCGTTGGTCCGTTACGGTGCTTTGCGACGTGAAGATCTGCCTCGCCCTGACGATTCTGTGAGTCATACATATCTTCACGGTGGAGCAAAATAACGACGTCAGCATCCTGTTCGATTGATCCAGATTCACGAAGATCAGAGAGCATCGGACGCTTATCGGTACGTTGTTCTGGTCCACGATTGAGCTGTGAGATTGCAATGACTGGAATATCTAACTCTTTAGCCATCAACTTTAATTGGCGAGAAAATTCAGAGACTTCTTGCTGACGGTTTTCAACGCGTTTACCTGATGTCATCAGTTGGAGATAGTCGATCACAATCAACTTAAGATCGTGGCGCTGCTTGAGGCGACGAGCTTTGGCGCGAATCTCCATCATGGAGAGGTTTGGTGAGTCATCGATAAAGAGTGGTGCATCAGAGATCTCGCCCATACGTCGGGCTAATTTGGCCCAATCATCATCGCTGAGTTGGCCCGAGCGAATGCTATTAAGTCCTACGCGCGCTTCGGCAGAGAGCATGCGCATAGTGATTTCAGATTTAGACATTTCAAGAGAGAAGATCACTGCACATTTATTCTCATGAATTGCTGCATGGCGTGCAATATCAAGACCGAGCGTTGATTTACCAACGGCAGGGCGTGCTGCAAGAACAATCATATTTCCTGGATGGAATCCATGTGTCAGCAAATCAAGATCGCGGAATCCGCTCTTTACACCTTCAACACCAGCACCTTTCGATATTGCTTCAATCTCATCAAGTGCTTCTGGCAAAATTGTGGAGAGCTGCACATAATCTTCTGATGAACGTCGCTCTGTTACTGCATAGACTTCCGCTTGTGCTTGATCAACTGCATCATCTACTTCGCCTTCGGTGTTATAGCCAAGTTGAACAATCTTTGTTCCCGCCTCGACGAGTCGACGCATAATTGCATGTTCCAAAATAATTTTTGCGTAGTAACCAGCATTTGCCGCAGTAGGAACGGATGAAATGAGCGTATGTAGATATGGCGCTCCACCTGCGCGTGCAATATCTCCGCGCTTTGTTAACTCGGCAGAGACGGTAATTGCATCAGCTGGTTCACCGCGACCATAGAGATCAAGAATTGCATCGTAGATAAGTTCATGTGCCGGGCGGTAGAAATCTCGTTCGCGAATTACTTCGATGACATCGGCAATTGCATCTTTCGATAACATCATTGCACCGAGAACAGATTGTTCTGCGATGAGATCTTGTGGAGGTGTGCGTTCAAACTCAGCGCCAACAGTCTGGTAATTACGTTGTTGGTTATTAGGAAGTTCTGCGATGCTCACAGTGGACACACTCCCATCTACCTCTGACACGCTCGCGATCACGTGAGGGCGCAAACTTAGGACAGGGGTCCTCTTCTATGCGAGAAAGCGCTGCGATCGATGTGGAGAAGGTGTGCATAAGGCAGTGGATAAGCCCCCCTATCTCTGTGGATGGGTGTGTATAAGGTGTGGGTAACCAAGACCTTCGTGTGCAGAATTGGGTAAAAGTGCTGGTCAGAGCCTCATTCGCCCTCCACAGGGTGAATGGGGAAGAAAGTTTTCCGAATCTTAACCTTTGAGATTTCTAGGGCGGCGATACTTATTGACGAGGGTGCAAAGATGTCCTCGTGATCGTCGACTACGCCCTCTATCAAGATGGAAAGCGCAGCCATCAAAACTCATCAATCTCGGAGATGTTTACTCTAGCCAAAGAGGAAGGTGGCTTCGTCTGGGTGGGGGTTTCTGAGCCATCGACGGAAGAGTTTGAGAAACTCGCAGCCGACTTTCAATTTCATCCACTTGCTATAGAAGATGCGGTGATGGCAAAACAGCGAGCCAAGCTCGAATTCTACGAGGGGATGACTTTCATCGTAGTGCGCACCACTTTTTATGAGGAGCAACGAAGTCAAGTTACAACAGGTGAAATCCTCACCTTTATAGGAAAGCATTACATTGTTGTGGTTCGCCACGGAGAAGGTTCGCCGTTAGCTGGTGTGCGCAGCAAGCTAGAACATAGCCCAGCTCTATTAAAGATGGGACCTTATGCAGTCTTACACGGCATTGTCGATTCGATCATTGATACGTACATTGCTATTGCAGGTGAACTTGAAAAAGATGTCATTGAAGTTGAGCAGAGCGTCTTTAGCGATCGCAAGGCATATAACTCAGAGAAGATTTATTTCTTAAAGCGAGAACTCCTAGAGTTCCGTCATGCAATTGATCCGCTTGTAGTTCCGCTACAGCGTTTAGCAGTTGATTTCAACGATATTGTCCCGGATACACTCGCCCCATTTTTCCGGGATACTCTCGATCATTTGCATAGTGCAGTAGATATTGCAGACGGATTAGATGATCTCTTAACCTCGGCACTCAGTGCTGATCTAGCGCATGTACAGGTTCAGCAAAATGAAGATATGCGCAAAATAACTTCATGGGTAGCCCTTGCTGCAACTCCAACAATGCTTGCCGGTATCTATGGAATGAACTTTGACCACATGCCCGAATTGAGATGGACCTTCGGATATCCACTGGTGATCGGGGTAATGGCAGTAGTAACCGGCATTCTCTATTACAAATTTAAGAAATCTGGTTGGTTATAATAAAAAACCCCTCACTTTCGCGAGGGGCTCTTTATTGAGTAGTAATTACTTAGCTGGCACTACCGAGACTGTAACGCTTGCTACAACTGCATGTGCAAGTGAGACCTTGACTGTATGTGTACCTGTCTTCTTGATATGTCCAACAGTCTTGATGCTGTGGCGATCAATATCTGTACCTGTAGCTGCCTTGATTGCAGCAGCAATATCTTTATCTGTAACTGATCCGAATAAACGACCGTTTGCTCCGACCTTTACAGTGATAACAATTGATGCCTTTTCAAGTGATGCCTTGATCTCTTTAGCATGATCTAGATCGCGAACTTCGCGGGCAGCGCGTGCCCGACGAATTCCTTCAATCTGCTTCTCGCCACCGAGTGACCACGCGATTGCAACACCACGTGGAAGGAGAAAGTTACGGGCATATCCATCTTTAACAGTGACAACGTCGCCTGCATTACCGAGCTTTGCTACTTCGCGAGTAAGAATAAGTTTCATTATTGATTACCCCCTTAGCGAGCTGTCGATGTGTAAGGCAAGAGAGCAACTTCGCGGCTGTTCTTTACAGCAGTTGCAATCGAGCGTTGGTGTTGTGTACATGCGCCAGTGACGCGGCGAGCGCGGATCTTGCCACGATCAGAGATGTACTTGCGAAGGGTCGCAATATCTTTGTAATCGATATAGGTGACCTTGTCGCGGCAGAAGCTGCACGGCTTCTTTTTGAACTTCTTATTGAGGGCAGCAGCCTTTGCGCCCTTGTTCTTCGGTTCCTTGAGGTTCCGGTTATTACGTGCTCCCATTGTGGTGCTCCTTTTCGGGCCCTCACGGTGATTGATTCTCGATCACCAATGAGGAATGGTGGTTAGTGAATGTTTAAAATGGTGGTTCGTCGGAGGTAGTGGTTGCCCATCCACCGCCGGCTGGTGAAGGTGATGCTGCCGCCCATGGATCGTCATTGAATGAATCAGCTGCAGCAGGTGCTGCTCCAAATCCACCGCTTCCGCCTGCGCGCTGGGTACGTGTGACCTTAGCGGTGGCGTTGCGAAGCGATGGACCTACTTCATCAACTTCTACTTCAAAGACTGTGCGCTTTTCGCCTTCTTTTGTCTCGTATGAACGCTGCTTTAGTCGACCAGAGAGAATGACGCGCATTCCCTTTGTGAGTGACTCTGCAACATTCTCTGCAGCTTGACGCCAGATTTGGCATTGGAGAAAGAGGCTCTCGCCATCTTTCCATTCATTAGTAGCTTTATCGAGGTAACGAGGTGTTGAAGCAACGCGGAATTTAGCTACCGCCGCACCTGATGGTGTGAAACGTAGCTCGGGATCGTCAACGAGGTTGCCGATCAATGTGATTGTTGTATCTCCTGCTGCCATTTTTTCCTCTTATCTCTTAGGTTCTCTACTTATGCCTGCTCTGGGTGGTCTCTACTGGTGGAGTCCATACTTTTAAATTACATCCCGCCGGCAACATTTTCTAGATGCCACCAACAAGTATGTGGAGATTATTCGGGACGAATAACCTTTGTGCGTAGAACGGATTCGTTCAAATTAAGTTGACGGTCCAATTCCTTGATCGCAGCAGGCTCACAATGCATATCTACAACTGCGTAGATGCCTTCGCCTTTTTTATTGATTTCGAATGACATACGACGGCGACCCCATACATCGAGC
>JBEANF010000051.1:0-10312 GCA_041165585.1 Actinomycetota bacterium
AATACCGAACAGCATATTCGCTGGCAGATTTAGGTCTTTAAGACCACTCTCGCTTAGTTCGCCACTCTTTAATTATTTCGATCATTACTGGAATAACGCTAATAAAAATGATCAGTCCAACAACCGGCAGTAGATACTTATCAATTGACCCTTCAACAGATTCACCCAAGAAATAGCCGATGAGGACAACTCCATCCACCCAGATAATTGCACCGATTGCATTCCAGAAAAAGAATGTCTTTGCAGGAATATTAATAACACCACACATTGGGTTAATCAGAGTGCGAACAAATGGAATAAAACGCGCCAAGATAATTGCTTTTCCGGCGCCGTACTTATTTAGCCACTTTTCAGTAGCTGCAACCTTAGATTGGTTAAAGAAACGTCCATCGGGTCGATCAAAGAGGGCTCGGCCATATTTCTTTCCAAGAAAATGTCCTACCTGGGATCCGGCAATCGCACAGATCGGTCCACCTATCAGAAGACCAACAAGCGGTAGTTGAACTCCACCAAGGGCAACATTGGTGGCACCGGATGCCCCAATTCCTGCAAGAAAGAGGAGTGAATCACCTGGAAGTACGACGCCGACGAGTAATCCGGTCTCAATAAATAAGATTGCAAGGATTCCAATGAAGCCAAAAGAGGAGATCAGCGTCTCTGGATGGAGCGAATTAATTAACGAATCCATTAGTTGAGGATAAGGTACGCGCCATGTCTTTGGCATCTCGACCACACTTCCACTTTGCGCCTGCGTGTAATTGGATGAATGATCCCAACGGACTCATTTTCTACAAGGGCAAATATCATCTCTTCTTCCAATATAACCCCGAGGGTGATCAATGGGGCAATATGTCGTGGGGGCATGCAACTTCTACAAATTTTTTTGAGTGGAAAGAAGAGCCAGTCGCAATCAGATTTACCAATACTCACGGCGTCTTCTCTGGTAGCGCTGTTGTTGACTACTTCAATACAACGGGTTTTGGCTCTGGCGATAACCCAGTAATGGTGGCGATTTTTACCGATCACCAACATGATGGCGCGCGTCAATCACAATCACTTGCCTACAGCTTTGATGAAGGAAAGACCTGGCAGCGTTATGAAGCTAACCCGGTACTTGATTTAGGAATGAGTGATTTCAGAGATCCGAAGGTAACTTGGAATACAACCAACGAAGCATGGGTCATGAGCGTTGTTAAGCCACAAGAATTTATCGTGTGCTTTTATCAATCGAAGAATTTAAAAGATTGGGAGTTGCTCAGCGAATTCTCCAATAAAAACAGTACTGATGGCGTATGGGAATGCCCTGATCTATTTCCACTAGCAGTTGATGGAGATTCAGAAAATATCAAGTGGATTTTATTTATCTCGGTAAATCCAGGTGGAGTAACAGGTGGTTCGGGTACCCAATATTTCATCGGAGATTGGGATGGAAAAGAATTTACACCCGATGATTATGTTACCCGCTGGCTTGATTACGGCCGCGATAATTATGCTGGTGTCACATTTAATGACGCCCCAGACAATCGAAGAATTTATCTTGGTTGGATGAGTAATTGGGATTATGCAAAAGATATTCCAGCAAAGCCACATCGTGGTTCGATGACAATCCCACGTGAGCTACGACTTGCAACCGTTGACGGAAAAATCACCTTGCACCAACTGCCAGTTGCCGAACTTTCACAATCTGCCATCGATGATCGAACCTTCACGATTACACCTAGCGCTAAGAAATCCGGAATCAGATTTACAAATACAGATGGAAAATCTTTTGAGATCGGATACGACTCCAGCGCACATCAGATCTACATCGATCGCAGCAATTGTTGGTTTGATATCCCATCATCTTCGATACATGCAGCCACCTATGACTCCAAAGGAGAACCTTTTGAGATCCGCGTGATTTTGGATTCTGGGTCAGTTGAACTCTTTGTCGCCCAGGGCCAGATTTCGATTACCGATCTCCTCCTGCCAAGCAGCGCGACCTTCACCGCCACCCCGTTCTAACCCGATTTACGCTCAATAGGACTGTAAAAAACTGTAAAAATCACTGAAAAATTTGATTACTTCGTTATCGCCCAAACCCCCTACACCCGCCAGTAGTCAAGTAATTTTTGCCCACCCGGAGGTAGGACACAGCTGTTCCTACATCCAACCCCTTGAAAGGAAAAACAATGAAGAAGTTTTCAATCGCTTCACTTGCAGTTGCTGCCCTTGCAGCAACTGTTGCGATCGTGCCTTCTGCTAACGCTGCTGACGAAGTAACCATCTACGGTGGCTTCGGCGGAGATCAGGCAAAAGGCTTCCAAGCTGAACTCGATGCATTCGGTGCAGCTAACGGAATCAAAATCACATACACAACTCTTGCTTCATATGACACAGATATTCGTGTCAAGGTAAAGGCAGGACAGGCACCAAACATCGGTATGTGGCCACAGCCAGGTGGACTCCTTGAGTACTCATCTGTTCTTGAGCCAATCGATGGATTGAAGTCTGTTGATCTTGCAGGAATTAAGAAGACATTGGTTCCAGGATGGGCCGGTCTTGCTACAAAGGGTGGAAAGACTTACGGTCTTCCAGTATCTGCAAACGTTAAGTCACTCGTTTGGTACAACCCAGCTGCATTTAAGGCTGCTGGACTTTCTGTTCCAAAGACAGATGCTGACATGACAAAGCTCACCAACACCATTAAGTCAAAGAAGCTTGGCTACCCATGGTGCATCGGTATTGAATCAGGCGGAGCAACCGGATGGGCTGCAACTGACTGGATGGAAGAGTACGTTCTTCGCTACGGTGGAGAAGCTCAGTACACAGCATGGTGGAAGGGCAAGCTTGCTTGGTCATCACCAACAGTACAAAAGGCTGCTAAGAAGTTTGCAGAGATTGCATTGACACCAGGTAACGTAAATGGTGGCGGTAAGGCAATTGCTGCAACAGGCTTCGGCGCAACAGCTAACCTCTTTGCAACAGGCAGCAATAAGTGCTTCATGATGCGTCAAGGCTCATTTATCACTGACTTCTTCCCAGATGCAATCAAGGCTGCTTACAAGGCAAATGACTTCACAAACGTCGGCGTATTCAAGCTTCCAGCACCAGCTGGAACAACTGATGCAGTCCTCGGTGGTGGCGATCTTGCTGCAGCATTCGATGACAAGGCAGCAACTCAGAAGGTTCTTAACTTCATCCTTTCTGACAAGCTCGGTCAGGGCGCAATGCTCAGCAACTACCCTTCATACCTCTCAGCGCACAAGACATTCCCAAGCGCTGGTTACAAGAACCCAATCACCAAGAACATTGCAGGCATTCTTGCTTCAGCAAAGCTCTTCGGATTTGACGGTTCAGATCTAGCTCCAGCAGTTGTTAACGCAACTGAGTGGAAGGAACTCACCAACTGGATCTCAGGTAAGAAGACACAGAAGCAAGCATTCGATGCAATCGATGCTTCATGGAACAAGGCATAAAGGTTAATCCTTAAGCAAGGTTCATTAGTTGCAATCAGCGCCAGCGGGTATTTCCCGCTGGCGCTGATTGCTCTAGAATCCGATAAATAGGAGTAGTAATGAAAGATTTATTTACAGCGCTTGAGGCGGTAATCGCCGGCATCGCCATTACTGCATTTATTTACTGGCTTCTTAATTTTCTCATTCATCGTCTCCCTGAGCGCGCTAAAAAAATCGTTGAACCATACGTATTTATTGGACCCGTTCTACTACTCATCGGCCTCTTTATTGTGTGGCCAACACTTCAATCAATTCGTTTAAGTTTCATGGAAGAGGCAATTGACGGATCGACAACATGGGTCGGATTACAAAATTTTAAAGATCTAATTGCAGAAGATTATTTTGCCAACATGGTGATCAACAATCTTATGTGGATCGCAATCGTTCCAATTCTCACAGTTTCAATCGGACTTGCCATCGCACAATTAGCAAATAACGTTGGAAGCAGACAAGAAAAGATTTTGAAGTCCATCTTTTTTATGCCGATGACAATCTCTTTTGTTAGCGCTGCAGTTATTTGGAGATATATCTACGCGTATGCGCCAGAAGGTCAAGATCAAGTTGGTTTACTCAATACAATCTGGATGAAATTGGGTGGAGATCCTCAAGCCTGGTTCCAGATTGAAGCGCTCAAATTTAACAATATTCTTCTGATGGTTATTCTCATCTGGCTCAGCGCTGGATATGCGATGGTGCTCCTTTCAGCAGCGATTAAGAGCGTTCCAGAAGACACCATCGAGGCAGGGCGAGTAGATGGTGCAAATACCAGCCAAATCTTCTTCAAAATTATCCTGCCTCAGATTTGGCCAACAGCTCTTGCAGTTTTTATTACCGTTTTAATTGGCGCGATGAAGGTCTTTGACATTGTTCTAGCGATGACGGGTGGAAATTACAACACCACCGTGTTGGCCCAGACCTTCTATCTCGAGTACTTCAGTTACGGAAATACTGGAAAAGCGATGGCAGCAGTTGTTCTATTGATTCTCGCCATCATTCCTGTGATGGTTTATCAAGTTCGACACTACCGAAAGTTTGAGGCAGCCAGATGATCGGCGTAGAGAAGAGGAGATCAAGCCTTTCCTCACTCATCGTGCTTATCTTCTTAGCAGCCCTGTGGTTACTACCAACCGTGGGTCTCTTCATCACCTCTTTACGGGAAAAGACTGAGGCTCAACGAACCGGTTGGTGGGATGTCATATTCAATCCATTGAGTCAGGATTGGGATATCAGTTCGTATGCCACGGTGCTCACTGAGAAAAATCTTGGCACAAGTTTTATTTCATCAATGGCAGTCACAGTACCTGCCACAATTTTACCGTTGCTCTTTGCCGCATATGCCGCCTTCGGTTTTACCTTCTTAAAATTCCGCGGGCGTGAATTTTTCTTCTCAGTCATCATCGGACTTCTTGTCGTTCCGCTGCAAGGAGCTCTTGTTCCGGTGTTACGAATGTTTATTTCATTTACCGATAAGACCGGGATTGAAATATCAGGTCAATATGCAGCCGCTTGGTTTGTTCACTCAGCCTTTGCGATGCCGCTTGCAATCTACATTTTACGTAATTACATGATGACGATTCCAAACTCATTGATCGAAGCAGCCCGTGTTGATGGCGCCAGCAACTTCACAATCTTCTGGCGATTAGTTCTCCCTATTTCGGTCCCAGCTCTTGCCTCTTTTGCGATCTTCCAATTTCTCTGGGTCTGGAACGATTACTTGATCGCCTTCGTCTTTGTCGGAAACGAAAGACCAGTTTTGACCTACACCTTGCTGGCCATGCTCGGCCAATATGGTGAAGGTTGGCAGGCAGTTGCCGCTGGATCTTTCGTGAGTTTGTCGGTCCCACTGTTGGTCTTCTTCGGTCTGCAGCGCTATTTCGTGCGTGGCTTGACCGCTGGAGCGGTGAAGTAGCCTTTTTTCACCGCGCATATCGGTGCGGAGTTGGCGTAATAAATAGGTATACACCTACAATTCCCGTCATCTCGTGCCCGCATATCGGTGGGCCCTGACTCTCCAACGGAGGAGAACCGATGCGCTTTTACGCCGCAGCTGCCACTGATGCAGTGCAAGTAATAGGTAAAGAACTCAACATCTCATACGTAGTCCTAGGAATCTCGTTGGCAGCCCTTGCCATCGCGTGGTTCTTGCGTGGCCAAGTATTGGCCGCCAGCGATGGCACCGCCAAGATGCGTGAGATCGCAGAAGCTGTGCAGGAGGGCGCGGCTGCTTATCTCAAGCGCCAGTTCACCACCCTTTCCTATTTTGTTGCAATCGTTTTCTTCTTACTCTTTGCACTCCCTGCAGAATCCATGTCAATCAAGATTGGTCGCTCTCTCTTCTTCCTCATGGGTGCAGCATTCTCAGCTCTCGTTGGATATAACGGAATGTGGCTGGCAGTGCGCGCAAATGTGCGCGTTGCAGAAGCTGCTCGCCAAGGAAGTTCGACAAATGCGGTCCAGATCGCATTCCGCACAGGAGGCGTTGTTGGTATGACAACGGTTGGCCTTGGACTTATCGGAGCAGCTGGTGCAGTTGTCATCTTTAAATCAGATGCCCCAACAGTTCTTGAAGGTTTTGGTTTTGGTGCTGCAATGCTCGCGATGTTTATGCGCGTGGGTGGCGGTATCTTTACAAAGGCGGCAGATGTCGGAGCTGACCTCGTTGGTAAAGTTGAAAAGAATATTCCAGAAGATGACCCACGTAACGCTGCAACAATTGCAGATAACGTAGGCGATAACGTTGGTGACTGTGCGGGTATGGCTGCAGACTTGTTCGAGTCATATGCCGTAACACTTGTTGCAGCGCTCATCTTGGGTAAGGCGGCCTTCGGTGTCGAAGGTCTTGTCTATCCATTAATCGTTCCAGCAATCGGAATCGTTACCGCAGTAATTGGTATCTTCCTTACACGCATGCGCAGCACTGATAAGTCTGCGATGTCGGCAATTAACCGCTCATTCTTCTTATCTGCTGTGATCTCTGCGGTTCTCGTAGGTCTTGCAACATTTACATACCTACCAGCATCGCTGACAGAGCTCATCGCACCGAACCAGGATATTGTCGCTGAAGCTGCAGATATCAACCCACGCGTTCTTACATTTGGCGCAGTTCTTATTGGTATCGCACTAGCTGCTTCAATTCAGTTGCTTACTGGCTTCTTTACCGAAGTCGGTCGTCGTCCAGTAAACGATGTTTCAGCGTCATCACAGACAGGTGCTGCAACAGTGATTTTGGCTGGTATTTCAGTAGGTTTTGAATCAGCTGTCTACTCTGCAATCTTGATTGCAGCAGCAGTATTTGGTTCATTCTTACTCGGTGGCGGATCAATCGTCTTGTCACTCTTTGCAATCGCTATCGCAGGTACCGGTCTTCTTACAACAGTAGGTGTGATCGTTGCGATGGATACATTTGGTCCTATCTCAGATAACGCTCAAGGTATTGCAGAAATGTCAGGAGATGTTAAGGGTGAAGGCGCACAGATTCTTACCAGCCTTGATGCTGTTGGAAATACAACCAAGGCAATTACAAAGGGAATCGCAATCGCTACCGCTGTTCTTGCAGCTACCGCGCTCTTTGGTGCATTTACCGATGCCATCAAATCTGCGGTTAAGGATGCAGTTGCAGCAGGAACAGAAGTTGCGCCACAGTTTGAAGGAATCCTCGATGTTGCAGATCCTCGCAACCTCGTTGGTTTGATTATCGGTGCCGCAGTTGTATTCCTCTTCTCAGGACTTGCGATCAACGCTGTATCACGTGCAGCTGGCGCAGTTGTGATGGAGGTACGCAACCAGTTCAGGATGCACCCAGGAATCATGAACGGAACTGAAAAGCCTGAGTACGGTCGCGTTGTCGATATCTGTACTCGCGATTCACTTCGTGAACTTGCAACACCAGGTCTACTGGCTGTGATGGCTCCAATCGCTGTTGGCTTCGGTCTTGGCGTTGGCGCACTTGGTGCATACCTTGCAGGTGCAATTGGCACCGGAACTTTGATGGCTGTCTTCCTCTCCAACTCAGGTGGAGCATGGGATAACGCTAAGAAGATGGTGGAAGATGGAAATTACGGCGGAAAGGGCTCAGAAGCTCACGCTGCAACAATCATCGGTGACACAGTCGGAGATCCATTTAAAGATACCGCTGGCCCTGCAATCAACCCATTGATCAAGGTAATGAACCTGGTTGGTCTCTTGATTACACCTGCGATCGTTGGATTTGCTCTTCCAACACAATCGTCTGCATCAACCATCATTGCACTCGTTGCAACTGCGTTGATCATTGCAGCCCTTGTTCGCAGCCGTCGTCAATCGACCTCTATCGAGTACTAAGCCCAGTTTAGAAAAGGACTTCCCCACTTAGGTACTTATGGCAAAAGATCTTAAGAAGCTCGTCATCGTTGAATCACCAGCGAAGGCGCGCAAAATTGGCGGCTACCTCGGCGATGAGTACATCGTCGAGGCTAGCGTCGGCCATATTCGTGATCTGCCTCAGCGCGCAGCAGATATTCCTAAAGAGGTAAAGAAGTTTCCTTGGTCTAAAGAGGGCGTGGATATCGAAAATGATTTCGCCCCTTTATATGTCATCAACCCAGATAAGAAGGCAAAAGTTGCTGAACTAAAAGAGTTGATGAAGGGCGCCGAAGAACTGATTCTGGCAACTGATGAAGACCGCGAAGGCGAAGCTATCGCCTGGCACTTAGTTGAAGTCTTGCAACCAAAGATTCCAATTAAGCGCATGGTCTTTAATGAAATTACCAAAGAGGCGATTCAAGAAGCTGTTGAAAATACCCGCGATCTTGATTACCACTTAATTGATGCGCAAGAGACACGTCGCGTACTTGATCGTTTATATGGATATCGCTTATCTCCTGTGTTGTGGAAGAAAGTCATGCCACGAATTTCGGCAGGACGTGTGCAATCTGTTGCAACCAAATTGATTGTTGAAAAAGAGCGCGAACGCATGGCCTTTATCTCAAGTTCGTGGTGGGACCTAAACGCCACCTGCGAACTTGGATTTACCGCTCGCTTATTAAGCGTTGAAGGTAAGAAAGTTGCTGCAACAAGCGACTTTGGCGCAGATGGTGCGGTCAAAGAGAAATCTTTGGAAAATATCTTGCTCCTTGATGAGACCGGTGCCCGCGCACTAGTAGATTCACTTAAAGGGCAACCACTTGTTGTTAAGTCGATGGAGGAATCTCCACGTACTGAACGCCCTAAGCCACCCTTTACAACTTCGACGATGCAGCAAGATGCTGGTTCTCGCCTGGGATGGGGCGCACAGATCACGATGCGTATTGCACAACGCTTATATGAAAATGGCTACATCACCTACATGCGTACCGACTCAGTCAACCTCTCAGCCCAGGCAATATCTGCGGCTCGCGCAGCTGCAAAGTCCTTATACGGGGCGGATCATGTCGCATCTGAGCCACGCGTTTATCAAGGTAAATCAAAGAATGCCCAAGAGGCGCACGAAGCGATTCGCCCAGCAGGAGATTCATTTAAGACACCAGGTGAACTTGCACCAGAACTTTCACGTGATGAATTTGCCTTGTATGACTTAATTTGGAAGCGCACCGTGGCATCTCAGATGGCTGATGCCAAGAAGATGCAGATGCGCGTTGACTTTGATGTCCGCGCTTCAGACGACCGGTCGTGCGTATTTAGAGCTAATGGGTCCCTAACCGTTTTCCCAGGATTTTTGGCAGCATATGACGACATTCCAGATGAGAACGCAAAGGTTGATGAAGAATCTACCGATAAGCGCCTACCTGCGATGACGATGGGTCAGTCAGTAAAGGTCAGCGAATACACCTGCGAAGGCCACGGCACCAAGCCACCTGCACGTTACACAGAGCCAACATTGGTGAAGAAACTTGAAGAGCTTGGTATTGGCCGTCCATCAACATTTGCCTCCATCTTGCAGACAATTCAAGATCGCGGGTATGTCTATAAGCGCGGCCGCGCACTTGTTCCAACTTTCTTAGCATTTTCAGTTACAGGCCTGCTTGAAACCCACTTTACAAAGCTTATTGATTATGAATTCACCGCCAGCATGGAAGAAGATCTCGACAAGATCGCATCAGGGGATGCCACCCGAATCGATTGGCTACGAGATTTCTATTATGGACATGATGGACAACCAGGTCTTGAAGTATTGGCTGCAGATCTCGGTGTCATTGACGCGCGAGCTACCAACACTATGAATTTATCTGCAGATATCGAAATCCGTGTCGGTCGTTATGGTCCATACCTGCAACAAAATTTGCCCGACGGTGATCGCAAACTTGCCAACATTCCGGAAGGTTTAGCACCGGATGAGTTAACTCTTGAAAAGGCGATCGAGTTATTGGCAGCTCCTTCTGGCGAACGCGAGCTTGGTATTGATCCAACTACTGGGCTAGAAGTCATTGCTAAATCAGGTCGATTCGGCCCATATATCACTGAGATTTTCCCGGAAGAGCCGGTCGAACTTAACGATAAGGGCGAGCCAAAGAAGAAGCGCAAGAAGAAAGATGCGCCAAAGCCAAAGACGGCATCACTTCTTTCAACAATGTCGCTAGATACCATCACGCTAGATGATGCTCTTAAATTACTTTCATTACCTCGCGTCCTTGGCACCAATTCAGCAGGTGAAGAGATCACCATTCAAAATGGTCGCTACGGTCCATATCTCAAGGCTGGTACTGATTCGCGTACTCTCACATCTGAAGAACAGCTCTTCACACTTTCTTTAGATGAAGCGCTTGAGATTTACTCAAAACCAAAAGAGCGTCGCCGCGGTGTTGCAAAACCACCACTGAAGGAACTTGGAAAAGATCCCG
>JBEANF010000052.1:0-7567 GCA_041165585.1 Actinomycetota bacterium
GTCCTTTATCTGCGGCAACTGCCTTCTCCCAACCTAAATTGGCTAGTGAAAGTGCATATGGCAACGTTGCATTTGTGAGTGCGTAGGTTGAGGCAACCGGAACTGCACCTGGCATATTGGCAACACAGTAGAAGATCGAATTGTGGACTTGGAAGGTCGGCTCGGCATGAGTTGTTGGACGCGAATCCTCAAAACATCCACCTTGATCAATAGCGATATCAACCAGGACTGAACCAGGTTTCATTCCTGCTACTTGGGCATTGCTGACCAATTTAGGAGCTTTAGCTCCATGAACCAAGACAGCACCAATGACAAGGTCAGCGCTCTTCAACTCGCGATCAAGAGCATGGAATGAAGAGGCTAAAGTTTTTATGCGACCGTTATAGATGGTGTCAATATATGCAAGCCGTGGCAGCGAACGATCAATGATCATAACCTCTGCACCCATTCCCATTGCGATGACAGCAGCATTTAACCCAGCAACTCCCCCGCCGATCACAAGAACTTTTGCAGGTGCAACTCCAGGTACTCCGCCCATGAGCACACCGCGACCACCATGTGGTTTCTGTAACGCACTAGCGCCAACTTGGGCTGCAAGGCGTCCGGCAACTTCTGACATTGGAGCAAGAAGCGGAAGTGCGCCATTTACTTCTACCGTTTCGTAGGCAATCGCGGTTGTTCTGCTAGCAAGGAGAGCATCTGTACATGGTTTAGAAGCGGCAAGATGTAGATATGTAAAAAGAATCTGATCTTTGCGCAGGCGAGGGTACTCAGATTCGATAGGTTCTTTCACCTTGAGAATCATCTGACTAGTCGCCCAGATCTTCTCCACGTCAGGTTCAATCGTGGCACCGGCGGCGATGTAATCGGCATCTGATAGTGATGAGCCAAGGCCTGCTCCTTGTTCGATCACTACAGAGTGACCGTTTCGCACCAACTCTGCAGCGCCCTCTGGTGTTAAAGCAACACGAGATTCATGTACTTTAATCTCTTTAGGTACTCCTACGAGCATCTTCTAACCTTTCGCTGCGATCGCGGCTGCGATCAAACCGGTAAAGAGCGGATGTGGACGGGTTGGTCGAGAGCGTAACTCTGGATGAGCTTGTGTGCCCACGTAGTAAGGATGTACCTCACGAGGCAATTCAACAAACTCAACTAAATCCAAATCCTTATTCAACCCCGAAAAGATCAGACCCGCGTCAGTGAGCTCGGCGCGGTAATTGTTATTGACTTCATAACGGTGGCGATGGCGCTCTTCTATAAATGCCGCGCCATAGACGCTGGAGACTATAGAGCCAGAGGCCAACTCCGCCCTGTAAAGACCGAGCCGCATAGTTCCACCCATATCTGCCTGGCCAGAGACGATATCCTCTTGTCCGGCCATTGTTGCAATCACGTGAGTTCCGTTATCTGGATCAAACTCTGCCGAATTGGCATCCTTAATCCCTGCCATATTGCGGGCTGCCTCGATCACCATGCACTGCAAACCAAGACATAAACCTAGCGTTGGAATCTTATGTTCGCGTGCATATGTCAATGCGCCGAGTTTTCCCTCAATTCCGCGAACTCCAAACCCGCCAGGAACACATATTGCATCCACATCGGCCAAGACCTTCTCCGCACCTTTCGGTGTTACACACTCATCACTTGGAACCCAGATCAACTCAATTTTCGCATTGTTGGCAAAGCCACCCGCGCGAAGGGCTTCAGAGACCGAGAGGTATGCATCGGGGAGATCAATGTACTTTCCAACTAGCGCCACCTTAATCTGGTGCGCAGGTTGATGTACTTTTTTGAGTAGATCATCCCATTCACCCCAAACAACTTCGTGGCCACCCAAACTTAGTCGGCGAACAACGTAAGCATCTAAACCTTCGCCGAAAAGTACTTTCGGAATATCGTAAATGCTTGGCGCATCTACTGCTGCAACGACAGCTTCTGCATCGACATCGCACATCAAAGAAATCTTCTTTTTAATCGAATCGGGAATAACTCGATCTGAGCGAAGTACAACCGCATCGGGTGCAATACCAATGCTACGCAGTGCCGCCACGCTATGTTGAGTAGGTTTGGTCTTGAGTTCGCCAGAGGGACCGATGTAAGGAACTAAGGAGATGTGCAGATAGAAAACATTGTCGCGACCAACTTCTTGGCGTAATTGGCGCGCCGCCTCCAAAAACGGTTGCGACTCAATATCACCAACTGTTCCACCAATTTCAGTAATGACCACATCGATATCTGGGGCGGCCATCGCGAGTATGCGTTCTTTAATTTCATTTGTGATGTGAGGAATTACTTGAACGGTCTCTCCTAAATACTCACCACGTCGCTCGCGTGCAATGACGCGAGAGTAGACTTGACCCGTTGTGACATTTGCTGAACCTTCAAGGTTTCTATCGAGGAAGCGCTCGTAATGGCCGATATCTAAATCTGTCTCCGCGCCATCGTCGGTGACAAAGACTTCACCGTGCTGGAATGGATTCATCGTGCCCGGATCCACATTGAGATAGGGATCAAGCTTTTGCATTGTGACGCGTATTCCGCGAGAAACTAGTAACCTGCCCAGACTTGATGCTGTCAGACCCTTGCCTAAACTTGAGGCAACTCCCCCGGTTACGAAAATATGTTTGGTCACATGCGCTTGGCCCATGGAAGGCAAACCTATCAGGGTATTTGGCTAGCGACCCCGCATAGCCAAAAGTTCGGCAGCGTGTTCTTGGGCACTGACTGACTCATCCAGGCCAGCCAGCATGCGTGCGATCTCGGCCACTCGAGCCTTCTCATCCAACTGTAGGACGCCAGATTGGACGATCTGCCCATCGGAATCTTTTGCGACAACAAAGTGTCGATCTGCCCATGCGGCTACCTGTGGCAGGTGAGTTACAACAATTACTTGCGCATGTTGTGAAAGTGCATGGAGTCGTCTTCCAACTTCTATTGCAGCCCTACCACCAACTCCGGCATCAACCTCATCAAAAATGTATGTTCCCACTGGAGCAGATGCAGCAATAACGACTTCCAGCGCCAACATTATGCGCGACATCTCACCACCTGATGCACCTTTACCTAATGCAACCAGCGGCCCATCTTGATGCGCTTGAATCGACATAGTGATTTCATCGCAACCATTGATAGTGAAATCTGCCTCTTTGAGTGCGCCATCATACTCTGGCGCTACTACATTTACATAAAAACGTGTGTGCGGCATTGATAGTCCAGCAATTTCAATTGTTACTAAATCGCTCAGTTTTTTAGCAGCTTTAACTCTTTCTGCTGTTAATGACTGTGCATCGGCCAATAAGGTTCCTTTAATTACTTTAAGCTCTACCTCCATCTCTGAGATGCGTTCTTCTCCACCTTGCAAGTCGGCAATAGTTTCCTTTGCACTCTTGACTCGAAGTGCAATCTCTGCCATCTCCTCATCGATAGATCCGGAGCCACCCCATTTTTTTACGAAAGCAACAAGGGCTGCCTTACGCTCTTGCAGATAATCCAGTCGAGATGGGTCTGCCTCTAAGGACGCTAAATATGAGATTAACGATGCATGAGCGTCATCTATCAAGTAAAAACTTTCAGATATAGAAGAGGAGATCTCATCAAGTGACTGATCTTTGCCCTTAGCCCCCTCTAAGAATTTTCGAGCTTGCCCAAGAACTGTAAGCACACCACCATCTTCATCGCCGATGGCCGCTGATGCTCCGCTGGCAGCAATACGAAGATCTTCAACGCTGGCAAGTTTTCTTATCTCATCTTCGATCGCCGCAAATTCGTCACGCGTAGGTTTCAAGGTTGCCCATTGTTTGGTTAGTGTTTCTAGCTCTGCAATCTGCGAATCGCGCGCAGTTGCATTGGCAACCAATGATTTCAACTTAGCCTTCATCTCGTTATAGGCAGAATATGAAATCAGGTATTTGTCGAGTGAATCTGCAATATCTTTTCCACCAAAGAGATCGAGCAATTCGCGTTGGCGAGTGCTCTTTACAATTTGAGTATTAGCAGATTGACCATGGATTGCAATTAGTGGTTGCGTAATCTCTGCCAGAGTTGATGCATTTACGGTCGCACCTGAAGCGGTGGCCTTGCTCTTCCCATCGGCTGCCACTGAGCGGGTAAGAATGAGAGAACCTTCTTCGACCAATCCTCCCCGCTCTTCAATCAAGGGCTTGATTGAATTAGGTATTGAGAAAGTTGCAGATGTAAGTAGTCGCTCAGATCCGTGACGCACTAAGGCGCTCTCTGATTTTGCACCTAAAAGGAGTGAGAGAGCGGTCAAAATCATGGTCTTGCCAGCACCAGTTTCACCGGTGAGAACATTGAGACCCTTGCTCAACTCCAGAGAACTTGAATCAATGATTCCAAGATTGCGTATCGAAATCTCTTCTAGATAAGAGCGTTCACTCACCGCGCCAGCCCTCAACCGGTAATTTAAATTTCGCTACAAGACGATCTGTAAAGAGCGTGGGAGTGACGTGGGCTAGAAGAACTTGTGAGCTGTCACCGGTGATCCTTACGCGGTCACCTTTAAGTAGTGAAAATTCCCGCAAGGCATCGGCAGATAACATCGCAACCTCTGATTCAACCTCAACCACAATTTCGGATTGTGGCGAGATAACCATTGGCCGGGAGAAGAGCGCATGCGCACTAATTGGTAGCAGGACAACTGCATCCAAATTTGGCCAGAGAACTGGTCCGCCTGCTGAGAATGCATATGCAGTTGAGCCAGTTGGAGTTGCAGCGATCAATCCATCACAACCCCAACGAGATAAAGGTCGACGGTCAACTTGAACAAAGAGTTCAACCATCGTGCTTTCGGCGCGTTCGATTGTCACCTCATTAAGT
Organism: Actinomycetota bacterium; assembly: GCA_041165585.1. Classification (GTDB taxonomy): domain Bacteria; phylum Actinomycetota; class Actinomycetes; order Nanopelagicales; family Nanopelagicaceae; genus Planktophila. The sequence goes on from JBEANF010000052.1 coordinate 4,840, forward strand.
GACCAACCAGAGGAGATTTCAACGCCACCGCGATCTACTGAATAAGACAAAATCATCCGGGGATCAGTTGTGTAACTCTTGGCTGCAACGCTTGACGCCACCGTTTCTAGCGAATGTTTCTCAACTTCTGCCATGAAGCCAACATGTCCCAGATTCACGCCAAGTAATGGAACGCCCTGCATGCGGGAGATTTCAGCACCTCGAAGAATTGTTCCATCTCCTCCGAGAACAATGACAACTTCAGCTTGTGGAAGTTGATCATTTGCCACCTGAGTTAGTCCTGGAACTTCTACCGGGGAGGTTGTGAAGAGGCGAAAATCGGCGTCACTCAATAACGACACGAGTGTTTTTGCTGCAGCGATCGCTTCTGGACGTCCGGGATTGATAACAAGTATCGCGCTACGAGTTGACATTATGCTGGCCCCATCTCGATTGCACGATCCAATTCGGCTTCATCAATTGCTGGCGCACCGCGTCGTAGCCAAAGGAAATATTCAACATTTCCCGCCGGTCCCGGGAGGGGACTGGCTGCAATTGCCATTGTGCCCAGTCCAACATCGTAGGCAGATTGCGCCACATCGAGAACTGCTGCTCGGCGCAACGCTGGATCCCGAACTACTCCCCCTGCACCAAGTCGTTCACGACCGACTTCAAATTGTGGTTTGACCATCAATAGATAATCGGCAGATGGCTTAGAGACTGCCGCTAGTGCTGGAAGAACGAGAGAGAGTGAGATAAATGAGAGATCGGCAACAACAATCTCCACCTCCTCACCAACCATTTCTCCGGTGAGGTGGCGAATATTTGTGCGATCAAGAATGACTACACGCTCATCCTGGCGCAGCTCCCAGGCCAGTTGACCATATCCAACATCTACTGCGACAACTTTCTTAGCACCTTTACGTAAGAGAACATCTGTAAAACCACCGGTAGAGGCTCCTGCATCAAGACAGATCTTTCCCTCGATTACTACATCGCTAAAGACTTCTAAAGCCCCGGCTAACTTGTGGCCGCCGCGAGAGACGAAATCATCTCTCTTACCCGCCAAGACTATCGAAGTCTGTGCATCTACCTGTGTAGCAGGTTTCGTTGCCGGAATTCCATTGACGAGTACCGAACGTGACTCAATTAAATCAGCAGCCTGCTCACGCGAACGTGCGAGCTCTCGGCGAACCAACTCTGCATCAAGTCGAGTTTTCATCGGTAAATCTCCAACACATTCAACAGATCGCTGGCGCTAGAGCCCATCGATCGTCGAAAGCGCCTCCTGTAACTTTCCATGGAGCGCCTCAAAACGCGCTGCATGTTCTGTTACATCACTTGCATCGATCTGACTTAATTCACTCTTTACTTCATCGACGAGAGAGAGTTCAGAAGAGCCCTCTTGGGAGTAAGTATTGAAATCGCCACTCACTTCTTGGCCCCGCTCTTTCGCTCAACAGCCTTCTTAGCGGGAGCCTTCTTGACAGCAGATTTCTTAGCGGCTGCTTTCTTAGCAGGCGCCTTCTTGGCTCCATTTTTCTTGGCTGCCACTTTCTTCTCTGGAGCAATGGCATCTACCCGGGCTAATAGGCGATCAAATTCATCACGCTTTACAAAACCCATCTTCAAAACTGTTGCCTCGACTTCGTCGTGAATCTTTGACTTCAAGGAATCAGCGCTTTCGCGAGCCCAAGCATTGATAGCCGCTGCCACTTCTTGCGGAGTTTTCTCTCCATCTGAAAGTTTGGTCAGATAAGTTTTGAGGGATGTCAGGAGATCGGTTGTCATCATCGGCCTTTCACTTAAAAAAGAACCAGTGGAGAAAACCACCGGAAACTACTGTCCTAGAGTATCTATAATCGTGCGATCTCGGCTGCCTCAACCTGCCAACGGCTTGCAACTCCTGTGGGACCAGACCAGAAACGTCGATGGATGGAGCCGGTTATCTCAACCCATTCGCCCTCTTTCAGTGAAAGTGCGCTCCGTCGCATCTTTGAACTCCATGCGGCAATATCGAGAGTATCGACACCACCTCGCTCTAAACGAGAAACTATCAAACGAAACTCGACGACTTTATCGCCGCTTGGAAGCTCCTTTTCAACTGCCTGAGCAGAGACTCTGCCTCTAAGCAGTAAATCATTGAGAGAGTAATCAACTTCTAGATCCTCGTTCTTATCTGCAATTTTTGTAGCCACGTTGCCCACCAATCTTGCCGTTGTAGAAATTTTCTACCTCAAGCACTATGGCGCGATGATCTCGGTCAGATCTGACAGCGCTGACCAGGCAAGGAGATAATGTGGATAATTTTACCTTTGAGAACGTGCAAAGGCATCGGTACTTTCATCTTCATCGAGTTCGGCGCAGGCTGCGAACCACTGACGCGCCTCATCACTGCGGCCAGCGCTAAAGAGTGCATCGGCATATGCGTAGTGAAGTCTTACCGACCAAGGTTCGTTCTTTACCTTGAGTTCTTTGCAGGTCAAAGTAATTACTGCTGCATCAAATTCTCCGAGATCACGACGTGCTCCAGATGCCACGATCCTCATTTCAATCTCCTCGGCCTTTGCAAGACGAGAAACTTCAGGTGAACCTGCCAAAGCCAGCGCTTTAAGCGGTTTTCCGAGCCCTCGCTCACAATCGGCCAAAACTGGCCACATCGATACATCTCCAGATATGCGATGAGCTGCGCGCAACTCCTTTAATGCAATCTCATAATGTCCTGCTCTATAGGCCGCGTATCCTGCAC
>JBEANF010000053.1:0-2939 GCA_041165585.1 Actinomycetota bacterium
AATTGCAAAACTCGGATAAAACTTCCTAATCTCGAGGGTAAAAAGGAACGGCCAGGCAACCTGCCTGGCCGTTCTTCTTTTCTCAACTATGCGCGCCTGGCAGGAATCGAACCTGCGACAACCCGCTTAGAAGGCGGGTGCTCTATCCGACTGAGCTACAGGCGCCTGCAGGTGTCGTCTGATTACTATTCTATCGGCTCAACTATTAAGGTGCGTCTATGGCTGAATTCATTTACACAATGAAAAAGACGCGTAAAGCGCATGGTGACAAGGTCATTCTCGACGATGTCACCCTGATGTTCCTACCGGGCGCCAAGATCGGTGTTGTCGGCCCCAACGGTGCCGGTAAGTCAACTGTTCTTCAAATTATGGCTGGATTGCAGCAACCATCAAATGGTGAGGCATATCTGACTCCGGGATATACCGTCGGAATTCTCTTACAGGAGCCACATTTGGATGAGACCAGAACTGTTCTGGAAAATGTGCAAGATGGTGTGCGCGAAACGATGGATATGTTGGCGCGCTTTAATGCAATCTCAGAAGAGATGGCCAACCCTGATGCTGATTACGACACCTTGCTGGCTGAGATGGGAGCTCTGCAGGAGCAGCTCGATCATCGCAATGCGTGGGAGATTGATTCACAACTTGAGCAAGCGATGGATGCACTTCGTTGCCCACCAGGAGATGCTGATGTCAGCGTTCTATCAGGTGGAGAAAAACGCCGCGTAGCGTTATGCAAACTTCTCTTGGAGGCACCAGATCTTTTACTTCTGGATGAGCCAACTAACCACCTTGATGCTGAATCAGTACTCTGGCTAGAGCAGCACCTGCAGAAGTACCCAGGCGCAGTCGTTGCGATCACACACGATAGATACTTCTTGGACAATGTTGCCGAATGGATCCTGGAGCTCGATCGTGGTCGCGCCTATCCATATGAAGGAAATTACTCAACCTATCTCGAGACAAAAGCTGCCCGCCTTAAGGTGGAAGGACAGAAAGATGCCAAGCGAGCAAAGCGTCTGTCGGAAGAACTCGAATGGGTGCGTCAGAACGCAAAGGGTCGCCAAACGAAATCAAAGGCACGTCTTGCTCGCTATGAAGAGATGGCGGCAGAGGCTGAGAAGATGCGCAAACTCGACTTTGAAGAGATTCAAATTCCACCTGGACCACGTCTTGGAAATGTCGTCGTCGAGGTAGATAACTTAGTGAAGGGCTTTGGCGATCGTGTATTGATCGATGGTCTCTCATTTACATTGCCACGTAACGGAATCGTTGGAGTCATCGGACCTAACGGAGCGGGAAAGACAACCTTGTTTAAGACGATACTGGGTCTTGAACCGGCTGACTCTGGCAATGTAAAGATCGGTGAAACAGTAAAGATTTCATATGTCGATCAGTCACGTGGTGGCATTGATCCAAAGAAATCTCTATGGGAAGTAGTTTCAGATGGTCTTGATTTTATGAAGGTTGGCCAAGTTGAAATGCCATCTCGTGCATATGTTGCTGCCTTTGGTTTTAAAGGCCCAGATCAGCAGAAGCCAGCTGGTGTTCTCTCAGGAGGTGAACGCAACCGACTCAATTTGGCACTCACATTAAAGCAAGGTGGAAATCTATTACTTCTAGATGAGCCAACAAACGATCTCGATGTAGAGACACTGGGATCTCTGGAAAACGCACTCCTTGAATTTCCTGGATGCGCAGTTGTGATCTCTCACGATCGTTGGTTCTTGGACCGCGTTGCAACTCATATTTTGGCTTATGAAGGTGATTCAAAGTGGTTCTGGTTTGAAGGAAACTTTGAATCCTATGAGGCAAACAAAATTGAACGATTGGGACCAGAGGCTGCGCGCCCACATCGTGCCACGTATAGAAAGCTCACACGTTAATGAAATATCACAATCAACAATTTGTACGCTGGGATGATATTGATGCATTTGGCCACGTTAACAATGCCAAGTACTTGACCTTCGCGCAGGAGGCTCGCTTCCAGTGGTCCTGGTATCAATTTGCCGAACGCAATGAGAAGCCAACATTGGTGGAGATGGTTGTTGCCCGTGCGGAGGTCGATTACATCGCACCAATCTATGAAGGCGGAGCATTTGTCGACGTGCATATCTGGGTTGATTCAATTGGTACTTCATCTTTTACCCTCAATTATGAAATTAGCTCAAAGGGCGTTCTTCATGCGCGGATCAAGACCGTGCAGGTTGCAATCTCAATGGAGACCAAGAAATCTCGACCACTATCTGATGCTGAACGTGATTTCTTAAAAGAATATTCGCTGTGATTTCTAGAAACGAGCGCCCTTGGTGGCGCGATGCCGTCACTTACCAGATCTATATCCGCTCATTTGCAGACGGAAACGGCGATGGAATCGGGGATATCGAAGGTATTCGATCACGTCTTCCATATCTGAAATCACTGGGTGTTGATGCAATTTGGATTACACCTTGGTACCCATCTCCCCAAAATGATCATGGTTATGACGTTGCAAATTACATGGATATCGAACCCATGTATGGAACCCTCGAAGATGCCCAGCGCTTGATCGATGAGACGCATCAGCATGGAATGAAATTAATTGTCGATATCGTTCCAAACCATTCCAGCGATCAACACATCTGGTTTCAAGATGCAATCAAATCTCCCATTGGATCAAAGGCACGAGATCGCTACATATTCCGCGATGGAAAGGGTGAGAACGGCGAGTTGCCACCTAACAATTGGCAATCAGTCTTTGGTGGCCCGGCATGGCATCGCCTGACTGATAAAGATGGAAAGCCAGAACAGTGGTACTTACACCTCTTTGCAGTCGAACAACCAGATTTCAATTGGGAAAACCCTGAGGTGCGGGAACATTTTGAGGGCGTCCTGAAATTCTGGCTAGATCGCGGCGTCGATGGATTCCGCATCGATGTGGCACATGCACTTATTAAGTA
>JBEANF010000054.1:0-8059 GCA_041165585.1 Actinomycetota bacterium
AGCTCTTCTTCACGTGATGACCTAAAGCCGATCGTGCGTTGAATCAAAGTTGCGATCAGCCACGTTGCAGTAAATGAGAAAGCTGCAACTGTAATGATGGCAGTTATTTGATGAGTCAGAAGTTCAGTGGAACCGCTGATGAGCAAACCTTCCATGCCAGTTGCATTAACTGTGGCAGTTGCGAGCAACCCAATGCCGAGCATGCCGATGATTCCGCTTACGCCGTGGACTCCGACGACATCGAGTGAATCGTCATATCCGAATTTGTATTTGCGTGAGACTGCGTAATTTGAGACAACGCCTGCAATAAGGCCAAGGATTAGAGCGCCAAGTGGATTGACGTAACCACATGCTGGCGTAATCACAACGGCACCTGCGATTGCACCAGATGCAACACCCAGTGTTGTTGCCTTACCGTCACGGCGCTTTTCGTAGAGGATCCATGTCATTGATGCAGCAGCCGAAGCAATCTGAGTATTGATCATCGATGTTGCAGCAAGTGAACCTGCAGAGAGCGCACTACCTGCGTTAAATCCAAACCAGCCGAACCAGAGCATTCCTGCCCCTAGCAGAACCAGCGGCATATTGTGAGGGCGCATTGGATCGCGCTTGAATCCATCGCGTTTTCCAAGAACTATTGCTAGGGCAAGGGCTGCAGCCCCTGAGTTGATCTCGACAACGGTTCCGCCTGCAAAATCAAGCGCGCCGAGCTTGTCGATAATCCACCCGCCGCTTCCACCTTGTGAAGCAAAGGCCCAGTGGGCAATTGGAATGTAGACAAGAGTGATCCAGATTGCGACAAAGAGAACCCACGATCCATATTTAGCACGATCGGCAATTGCACCCGAGAGAAGTGCAACGGTGATAATTGCGAAGGTTAGTTGGAACATGGCAAAGGCTAGGACAGGAATTTGATGGCCGTCTGCGCCAGTTACTTGATCAATCGTTCCGGCAAGGCCCAAGTGATCAAGTGAGCCGATCAAGCCGCCATTTGATTTGCCAAACGCTAGTGAATATCCGTAGAGCACCCAGATCATCGTGGTGATTCCAATTGCTGCAAATGACATCATCATCATATTGAGCACACTCTTGGCACGGACCATGCCACCATAGAAAATTGCTAGTCCCGGCGTCATAAAGAGAACGAGAGCTGCACTTGCTAGAACCCAGGCAGTATCTCCGCTATTTATCGCAGCCATCATCTCTCCTTAATTGGCTTTTGTATTAGTGGTTATCTTGATAACGCTGGTATGAAGCGAGAATTTCTGCCTCGGCTGCATCGTGCCCAACCCAATCGCCGCCATGTACTTCTTTACCTGGCTCTAAGGTTTTATAGACTTCAAAGAAGTGCTTGATTTCATCGAGTTCGTAGACTGGAACGTCATCTAAATCATTGAGATTTGATTTGCGAATATCTCCGGCTGCAACACAGAGCAGCTTATCGTCTCCGCCTTTTTCATCGGTCATGCGGAACATTCCGATAACGCGGCAAGAGACAACGCATCCCGGGAATGTTGGTTCATCCAACATAATCAAGGCATCGAGTGGATCGCCATCGTTGGAGAGTGTGTTCTTTACAAATCCATAGTCGTGAGGAAAACGAGTTGCGGTAAAGAGCATGCGATCAAGGCGCACTTCGCCGGTGTTGTGATTGATCTCGTATTTGTTGCGCGAACCTGCTGGGATTTCAACGACTACGTCAAAGATCATAGGGAGGGTACTTTCTTTAGAGTGGTGCGTGGGGAACGAGAAAACTTGGGGTGAACGACGGGGCTCGAACCCGCGACATCTCGGACCACAACCGAGTGCTCTACCAGCTGAGCTACGCCCACCATGTGCTGTGAGGGTTAGTCTACCTTTTCCGCAGGTGGATTTTCCCCTGAGTTAGCCGCATCAATGAAGATACTGCTGCGGTAATACTTGAGTTCTTCGATCGAATCCTGGATATCTCCTAATGCGCGGTGGTTTCCCGTCTTGGCTGGGGCGGCGAAGTAGATCTTGGGATACCAGCGGCGAGCTAACTCTTTAATGCTGGAGACATCGACGGTGCGGTAATGAAGGTATTCATTTAGGCGCGGCATATCGCGGGCAATGAAGTTGCGATCGACGCTGACGGAATTTCCAGCCAGCGGAGATTTCCCGGCAAGGGTCCCAGCTGACTCGAGATAGGTCAGGATCGCATCTTCGGCTTTCTCTAGGGTGACTCCGTTAGGGATCTCGGTGATAAGACCAGAGGCGGTGTGCATCTGGGTGACAAACTCATTCATGCCAGCAAGTTGCTCAGGGGTGGCCTTGATAACCAGGTCCACGCCCTCACCGATCAGATTTAAATCAGAATCGGTGACCAAAACGGCGATCTCAACCAGGACATCCTTTTCCAGGGAGAGGCCGGTCATCTCACAATCAATCCAGATGAGATGGGGGAGTTCGGTGACCATCTGCGCAGTTTAGGGGTGGGCAGGGCACCATGTGAATTCCACGCGAGTTCACCTTGTGTTCACCTCGTAGGCTCGCAATCTCGTGGGGCAACCGACAAAATGCGCACGTGACTCAGACTTTGACGCCTACTCCATCCCCGCGAGAGCTTGTAACTAAACCTCGACTCTCTGATCGCATTTTCCGCGTGATTGTAACTTCGGGTGGAATGTCGTCATTGATCATCCTTGGATTGATCTTTGCCTTCCTTGCCTACCGTGGCCTCGGAGTTATCCGAGTTGAAGGTTTGGGCTTTATTACAAATGCTGAGTGGTCGGTTATTGAAGATGAAAATTCCAACATCATTTCGCAGGATTATGGGCTATCTGCGATGTTGGTTGGAACAATTCTTTCGGCGATCGTTGCGGTACTCGTGGGCATCCCTATCGCGGTATTTAGTGCACTATTTTTGGAATTTTACGCCGGCAGAAAAATAAGAAATATTCTCGTAGCACTGATTGATTTAATGGCGGCATTCCCATCCATCCTATTTGGACTGTGGGGATTCTTGATTCTTATGCCGAGCGCCGAATATTGGGCCAAACTCCTCAATAAATACTTAGGGTGGATTCCAGTCTTCGATGTTCCGGTCCCATTCTTCTCGCGCTCGCCATTTATTGCAGGTCTGGTTTTGGCGATCATGATTATTCCAATTAGTACTTCTATCTCACGCGAAGTTTTCTCTCAGACACCACTTGATCGCATTCAAGCAGCATATGCACTCGGTGCAACTCGTCTTTCGATGATTCGCGCCGTGGTTATTCCATTTGGTCGTGGTGGAATTGTTGGTGGAGCAATGTTGGGTCTGGGCCGTGCAATGGGTGAGACCGTTGCCGTTTATACAGTCCTCAATATTGTCTATCAGGTGAACTGGCAAGTTCTATTCGGAGCTGGCGGAAATATCGCCTCACTCATTCTTTTGAAATTTGGTGAAGCCGATCGCGAAGAGGTGAATGCATTGATGGCAGCCGGATTAGTCCTCTTCTTGCTGACTCTGATCATCAATGCGATTGCAAATATTCTGGTAAATCGACTCGGAAAGACTGGACGATAAATGTCGACCTCTACTGAATCAACCACAGCAGTTGCAACTCCTGGTTACCCATGGGAACCCACTCTCAAGGAGAAGCGCGGTAAATTCTTGGTATTTGTCGCAGCGCTATTGGCATCAATTGCGTTGCTCTTTGGCACTGGGCTCAATGGAAAATTGGGTTGGGTTATTGGGTTCTTCCTATCATTTACGGTGATTTCATTTGCTTACGAGTATCGTCGCGCGGGCAAGCCTGCTGCGCAGGATAGTTTGCTCACAAGTATCTCTCGCTTTGCCATCTTCCTGGCAGTGGTGCCAATTGTGAGCATTATTGTCACAGTAGTTGTCAAAGGTTGGCGAGGTTTGCATTGGGGTCTCTTCACTCAAGATATGTCTCAAGCAACGGTAAATGATCCGATTACAAATGGTGGAATGCTTGCGGCAATAGTTGGAACTTTAGTAATGGTCTCACTGGCTCTGCTATTTACACTTCCAATTTCTATCCTGACAGCCCTCTATCTCACCGAAATTAAAGGCAAATTCGCGCGGCCAATTCGCTTCTTAGTTCAGGCGATGTCCGGTGTGCCATCCATTGTTGCTGGTTTATTTATTCTCTCAAGTATCGTCTATCCGATTACCGGTCAGCGTAATGGATTAATGGGAGCACTTGCCCTATCCATTTTGATGATTCCGACAGTAGCTCGTACTGCTGAAGAAGTTCTCCTGTTGATTCCTAATGATTTACGCGAGGCCGGGCTTGCACTCGGAGCTACTCAGTGGCGCACCGTTGCCATGGTGGTTGTGCCAGCCGTTAAAAGTGGATTAGTCACGGCAATAATTCTCGGCATTGCTCGAGTGATTGGGGAAACTGCGCCAATTCTTCTGGTTTCTGGTGGTGGTGAAGCAACTAACTTTAACCCAGTGTCAGGGCCGATGGGCTCTATTCCATATTACGTCTGGAAGGCATTCCTGCTCGGTGGCACAGAAGAGTCATCACAACGAACATGGGCTGGATTGCTTGTTCTCTTAGCGTGGGTACTCATACTCTTTACCATCGCTCGCTATATATCGACACGGACTCAGAAACGGTAGATCACTATGTCTCATAACAACCCAATGGGTCCAGAAGATTCTGACAGTACTCCAGAGGAGAAGAAAGAAATGAAGTCAGCCACAACACCGCAATCCTTAGCCAGCGTTGCAGCAAGCCGTGAAACAAAGAAGCCAGGCACGATGCCCATTGGTTCAGGGCTTGAAGCCCGCGGTGTACACGCTTGGTTTGGCAAGAAGCATGCCCTCAAAGATGTCACACTCGATTTTGCAGCCGGCACAGTCACCGCTCTGATTGGCCCATCAGGTTGTGGAAAGTCAACTTTCCTTAGAACGCTCAACCGTATGCATGAATTTATTCCCACGGCAGCACTTGCTGGTGAAGTGCTCCTGGGTGGAAAAGATATCTATGCTCCAGGAACTGATGTCACAAAGATTCGTCTTCGTATTGGAATGGTTTTTCAGAAGCCAAACCCATTCCCATCAATGACTATTGGTCAAAACGTATTATCGGGTTTGAAGCTTGCACAGCTAAAAGTTTCTCATCAGGATGATTTGCTCGAAGAATGCTTGGTGCGTGCTGGACTCTGGGATGAGGTAAAGGATCGCCTGGGTGAGCATGCAAGTGCACTCTCTGGCGGGCAGCAGCAGCGTCTTTGCATCGCACGCTCATTGGCGGTGCGACCAGAAGTTCTGCTTATGGATGAGCCTTGTTCAGCACTTGATCCCGGCTCCACCTTTCGAATCGAACAAACTATCTCAGAGCTCTCTCAGTCGATGACTATCGTGATTGTTACCCACAATATGCAACAGGCCGCGCGAGTCTCTGATTACTCAGCCTTCATGCTCTCAGATGGCGGACCTGGTGAATTAATTGAAGTTGCTCCTACAAATGAGCTCTTCTCACGTCCTCGTGACAAACGTACCGAGGATTACGTCACAGGTCGCTTCGGCTAATCAGCGCCCAGGATTTTGGTTGAGGTTCAACTGCTGTTAACCAAGTCGTTGCCATTTAGTCCCCAGCCCTGACTACTTTTCAACTCTGACATCACGTCAGTCCCACCTCGGGATGTATCTGAAAGGTAGAGAATGAAACTCTCAAAGAAGTTTGGAATCGTTGCTCTAGCAGCGGGGCTCGCAATGAGCACAGCCCCAGTTGCGCACGCAACAGATCTTCAAGGTCAAGGCGCATCCTTCCCAGCCCTATTGATCGAAGAATGTAAAGTTGTTTTTGCAAAGACAACAGGCCACAGCTTGACTTATGCAGCTTCTGGTTCAGGAACTGGCCGCGATGGTTCAGATAAGCAACTTGGTCATATCTGGTTCTCCGATACAGCACATACAGGTTCAACCGCGCGTTCAACTCTCGTGCATATTCCTGCAGCTGCTGCCCCAATTGCGTTGCTACACAATCTTCCTGCGAAGAATCAGCTCTATTTGTCACCAGCGACTGCAGCAAAAATTTTCGCAGGTGAAATTACACGTTGGAATGATCCAGCTATTGTAAAAGATAACAACCGATCAGTTTCAGAAGTTATCTATAAGAAAGACCGTAACGGCGACCTTCTAAAGGATAAGAGTGGAAATCCTGTGGTTCTTCGTAAGGCTACAAAGAACATCACCTACACTCTTCCAAATCAGCCAATTACCGTAATTTATCGCTCTGATAAGTCTGGTACTTCAGGAAACTTCACAGCATGGCTTCGTGGTGTGGCTCCAACAACTTGGACTAAGCCACAGAACGATACTTTTGTAACCGCATTCCCTGGCAACATCAATGCACCTGGAAATATCGGACGCATTGTCGGAGCAAGCTCTTCGACCGGTGTCTCACAACTTGCTGCAAAGACAAAGTACTCAATTACTTATGCAGAAGTTTCCTACGGAACTAAGTACAACCTCAAGTCAACAGCACTTGGAAATGCATCAGGTAACTTCGCACTTCCAACAGGAGCGGCGACAGAAGCATTCCTAGGTTCATCAACAGTTGATGCAAAGGGAATCTTTAAGTTCGACTATGCAACACAAACTCCTGGTGCATACACACTAGGAGTCATCACCTACATGCTTGGTGACTCAGATTACAAGGATAAGGCTGCAGTTCCTGCCATCAAGGCATGGGCCAACCTCATCATCAGCCCAGCATGTACCGATCTTGCGCAAGACTTCATTCCAATTACTGGAAACTTGAAGAAGTTCGCTGACGCAGCGATCTCTAAGTTGGGATAACTCTTACTCAATCTCGAGGGTAAAAGAGAAGGGCCGGGCATATTGCCCGGCCCTTCTCTTATTGATTGCGCGCCTGGCAGGAATCGAACCTGCGACAACCCGCTTAGAAGGCGGGTGCTCTATCCAACTGAGCTACGGGCGCATTTAACGACGTAAGTCTATCTAGTGCCAAGTAATGCTCGGATAAACGATAAGGTTTCGCCTCGTGGCAGAGTTCATTTACACAATGAAGAAGGCGCGTAAGGCGCATGGCGATAAGGTCATTCTCGATGATGTGACTCTGATGTTTCTTCCTGGGGCAAAAATCGGAGTTCTTGGTCCAAATGGCGCTGGAAAATCAACAGTCTTACAGATTATGGCAGGTCTGCAACAACCATCAAATGGTGAGGCCTATTTAAGTCCTGGATATAGCGTGGGAATTTTGCTTCAAGAGCCGCCGCTTAGTGAAGATAAAAATGTTTTGGAAAATGTGCAAGAGGGAGTGGCAGAAACCATTGCTCTTCTTGATCGCTTCAACAAAGTATCTGAGGAGATGGCAAGTCCTGATGCTGATTATGACAAGTTGCTAGCAGAGATGGGAAGCTTGCAAGAAAAACTTGATCACCTAAGTGCTTGGGATTTAGATTCACAGTTAGAGCAAGCAATGGATGCGCTTAGATGTCCGCCCCCTGATGCTGATGTTAAGGTTTTGTCAGGCGGTGAGAGAAGAAGAGTTGCGTTATGTAAATTGCTACTACAAAAGCCAGATCTACTTCTTCTTGATGAGCCCACAAACCATCTTGATGCCGAATCTGTGTTATGGCTCGAGCAGTTCCTCTCTAAATATGAAGGAACGGTTGTGGCAATCACTCATGATCGCTACTTCCTAGATAACGTCGCACAATGGATCTTGGAGTTAGATCGAGGACGGGCATATCCGTATGAAGGAAACTACTCAACATATCTTGAGACAAAGGCAGCCAGGTTAAAAGTTGAGGGACAAAAGGATGCCAAGCGGGCAAAGCGATTGGCAGAGGAACTTGATTGGGTTAGACAGAATGCTAAAGGGCGACAAGTTAAATCAAAGTCACGTCTTGCAAGATATGAAGAGATGGCAGCAGAGGCTGAGAAGGCTAGAAAGCTTGATTTTGAAGAGATTCAAATCCCTATGGGACCAAGGCTTGGAAATATCGTTGTTGATGTTGAAAACCTTTCAAAAGGCTTTGGTGATCGACTTCTAATTGATGATCTCTCATTTTCTCTGCCACGAAATGGAATTGTCGGAGTTATTGGGCC
>JBEANF010000055.1:0-2814 GCA_041165585.1 Actinomycetota bacterium
ACATCTGAAGAACAGCTCTTCACACTTTCTTTAGATGAAGCGCTTGAGATTTACTCAAAACCAAAAGAGCGTCGCCGCGGTGTTGCAAAACCACCACTGAAGGAACTTGGAAAAGATCCCGGCAGTGAACGCGAAGTTATTGTTAAAGATGGTCGCTTTGGAATGTATGTCACTGACGGTGAGACCAATGCAACCTTGCGCCGTGGAGATACATTGGAGGCGCTCACACTCGATCGCGCACTCGAATTGCTCGCGGGTCGCCGAGCTTGGGAGGCCGAGAACGGCCCTTCACCCAAGAAAACCCGTAAAAAAGCAGCAAAGGTAAAAGCTGGCGATAGCGCACCAACACTGACTAAGAATGTAGTGAAGAAAGCTGCAACCAAGAAAGCGGCGAAGAAGGCCGCGACAGGTAAGGCAAAGAAAAAGTAGCCTTAAACTCCTGGTGAGATCGTCTTAATGCCAAGGCTGGTGAGAGCTACATTCAAATTCTTGTCATAGGAGATAACTCCTTCTATGAGATCTTTGACAAATAGTGCACACCCAGCCTGAATTGCATCGAGAGATTTAATTTCAAGGACAAGTGCAATCTCTTCTGCATTTCGCAATACATGCTCATTAATTTCTACGAAATTCAATCCGCCCAAAGTCTCTCCGGCGCGATTCAATTTTTTGGGTTCAATTCGTTTTACATTACGAAGCACTTCGATGCGGGAGAGTCGAGAGGCAATCTTACGTTCCGGAATAAATTTACGTAGAGTTTTGGACTCGGCCTCCTCAACAATTAATTTTAGTATCGCTGAACTATCAAGAAACCAAGTCACGAACGCTCGTTACGACGTGACTCTAGAAGGAGTTCTGTAGCACTAACACCCTTAGGCAAAGTGATAATCGCCTTACTGAAATCAACATCTGGGTTAGTTGCAGGCGTTATAAAACCTGCTTCAACCATCTCTTCAAATGTTGCACTGGCAATAGGTCCAAGAATTCCCACTGGATGACCCCACTCAGTAATCACAAATTTCTCCCCATTTTTAACTCGGTCGAGATAGATAGAGGCATTCTGTCGCAGCTCTCTGACACCGATCTCAGGTAGTGCCTCTTCGACGATAGATCTCTTCTTCGGGCTCATTTCAATAATGTAGCACAATAATTTTTAAAGTGCTACACCTTCCCACAGGCTAGACTCACTGCGTGAGCAAGCAGAAGTGGTTAATTACAGGCGGTGCCGGATATATCGGCACACACATTGCAGACCTCTTCATAGCATCTGGCAAAGGTGTAGTTCTTCTCGATTCGCTCTATCAAGGGCTGGAATCACGTGTGCAGTATCTGCGCGAAAAGCATCAGCAAGAGATTCCACTTGAAGTCATTGACGTCCGTGATTACGCGGCTATCGATGCTCTCCTTGCCACGCAGAACTTCACCGGCATTGTGCACACGGCAGCGCTTAAGGCAGTCGGTGAATCGATGGAAAAGCCAGATGAGTATTTAGAGGTTAACTACACCGCAACGGTTGAATTACTAGAGGCAGCTAAGCGCCACGGCATAACACGTTTTATCTTCTCATCTACCGCAGCTGTTTATGGCAGCCCAGATTCAATGGATCCATGTCGCGAAGATGGACCAACTGCACCTATCTCTCCGTACGGCTCATCTAAATTATTGGCAGAGTCAAAGGTTGAGGAATTTATCTCGATCCCTGGCAATCACGGATCCTCGCTTCGTTTTTTTAACGTAGTTGGTAGCGCCAACAAGGCGCTGCTAGATAACTCAGTCGAGAACTTGGTTCCGATTGTGATCAATCGCGTCAAGAGCGGACAAGCACCGGTTATCTACGGAAAAGATTATCCAACGCCAGACGGAACATGTATCCGTGATTATGTTGATGTGCGCGATATTGCAGCAGCACATCTTGTTTCAGCAGATGCCACACAAGCTCTGCCACCTGCGATGAATATTGGCACCGGTAACGGCGCATCAGTGCGTGAGATCGTAAAGTTTGTTCTCGATGCAATGGGACGAAGTGATGTCACACCAATTGATTCGGATCGTCGCGCCGGAGATCCTGCATTTCTATGTGCAGATGTCAGCCTTGCACAATCTGCAATGGGATTTACCTCGCGCTATAGCCTCAAGGAGAGCGTAGAGAGCCTCTTTAGGCCCTAAATCAGCCTGTAACGCGCCCGATAGACTTACCCACATGACCGCATCGCTACCTCGTCCAGCCGCACCGGCCCAGGATGTCACGCGTAGCGTCCTTTCCATCAAGCCATTTCGCAAACTCTGGAACTCGATGGTCTTCTCATCTTTGGGAGATTGGCTAGGCCTTCTTGCCACAACTGCGCTCGCCCAACAACTTTCTGGCGGATCGTATTCAACTGCCAACTTTGCTATCGCAGGTGTCTTTATCGCACGTTTATTGCCGGCGGTTTTCCTCGGTCCACTAGCAGGAGTTCTCGCAGATCGTTTTGATCGCCGCCGCTTAATGGTGACAGTCGATATCTTGCGCGCTGCCCTTTACATATCTATCCCAATCGTTGGTACATATTTCTGGCTCTATGCCGCAATGATCTTGGTGGAATGTTTAACGCTCTTCTGGTCACCTGCTAAAGAGGCGACAGTGCCCAACCTAGTTCCGCGCGAAAAGTTAGAGAGTGCCAATCAAGTCTCACTATTAGCCGCCTACGGAACAGCACCCGTTGCAGCGATTCTCTTTACCATCCTTTCGCTCCTCTCTTCTGCAATCACTACAGTTGCACCATCATTTAAGGGCAACTCAGTTGATATTGCGCTATACATCAACGCACTGAGCTT
>JBEANF010000056.1:0-4949 GCA_041165585.1 Actinomycetota bacterium
TTGCGATAGGCGATGATGCGCGCTGCAAGGACAGGACCAATTCCATCGAGCGCTTCCAAATCTTTAGCGCTGGCACGATTGAGCATCACCGGCCCCGATTTGCGCGGCGGAGCGCTGCGCGTAGTTGATCTCGCCGATCCCCCGTTGCGTGATGGTGGATAGATGTAGATCTGCTCACCATCCTTTAGCACGCGCGCCAAATTAACATCTGAAACATCAGCGCCTTCGAGGACATTGCCAGCTGCGGTGATTGCATCAATAACTCGCGCATTAATCGGTAGTTCGTAGACCCCGGGTTTTAGTACTGCGCCTGCAACATCGACCATCAGGTGTGCAGTCTCACTCGGCATTTCGATCTCAGTAGATGCTGCCTGCACAATCTCTTGCGATGATCCGCGTAGAACATAAATCGATGATGAAGCAATAATTACAACTGCAAGGGCAAGAAGCGATTTGCGTTGAAGCGGAGAGAAACGTAAATCTTCCCACCAGTTGCGCGCATTATCTAAGGCATTTCGAAATTGACTCATCTGCGCATTGTCACTGGCGCACAATCGCTACTTCCCCTCAATCACCTGCGCTGGGGATAACTGGTGACTAAATAACGATATTGACGAGTTTTGGCGCACGCGCGATGACTTTCTTAGGGCTAGCGCCGGCGAGCTCTGCTGCAATTGATGGATGTGCCAAAGCTTGAGCCTCAAGATCGCTATCGCTGATTGTTGGTGAAACCATGATGCGCTCTTTGATCTTTCCATTGATTTGAACAACTGCTTCAACTTCATCGGCAACCAATAGAGCGGGATCCATTGTGGGCCAACCTGCAAGTGCCACAGCTGGCTTATGGCCAAGACGTTCCCACATCTCCTCTGCGGTAAATGGAGCAACGAGTGAGAGCATGATTGCAATCGCCTCGGTTGCTTCGCGAACTGCAGGATCTGCCGGGCCACAGCCAGAATCAATTGCTTTACGTGTTGCATTAACAAGTTCCATCACGCGGGCAACTGCTACGTTAAATCTAAATGATTCAACTGCAAATGAGGCGTCGTGTAGCGCTTTGTGTGTTGCCTTGCGAAGTGCGAGATCGCCCTTTGTGAAATCAACTCCGGGAGCACTTGTGACATCACCTGAAAGTCTCCAAGCCCGAGTTAAGAATTTAACTGATCCAGATGGTGAAACTTCTGCCCAATCCACATCATCTTCTGGCGGACCAGCAAAGACCATCGAAAGACGGATGGCATCAACGCCGTGATTTTCTAGTTCATCTGAAAGACGTACAAGATTTCCGCGAGATTTAGACATAGCAGAGCCATCCATCACAACCATTCCTTGGTTGAGCAGACGAGTAAATGGTTCATTAAAGCCAAGCATTCCGATATCGAATAAAACCTTGGTGAAAAAACGTGAGTAGAGCAGGTGCAAGATCGCGTGGGTTACACCGCCAACATACTGATCAACAGGTAACCAGGTATCAATATCCTTACGGCTAAATGGTTCGTTGTGATTTGTCGATGATGGATAACGCAAGAAATACCACGATGAATCTACGAAGGTATCCATAGTGTCGGTATCGCGAAGGGCTGGGCCACCACACGTTGGACAGGTTGTATTTACCCAATCAGTTGCTGCAGCAAGTGGAGATTGTCCCTTTGGCTTGAGATCTAAACCCTTTGCATCAGGCAGAGTAAGAGGTAATTGATCTGCCGGGACCGCAACTTCGCCGCACTTGTCGCAGTGAACGATCGGAATAGGTGTGCCCCAATAGCGTTGGCGCGAAACAAGCCAATCGCGCAGACGGTAATTTCGTGAAGATTTTCCAAGGCCTTTAGCCTCAAGTTCTGCAGTTATAGCAGCAATAGCCTCGCTCTTTTTTAAGCCATTAAGGGACCCGGAATTGATCATGACACCATCGCCGGTTGTTGCAATTCCAGTAGTAGCTGGATCTTCTTCGCCAGTTTCAACCACGGTGCGCACAGGTAATTTCATGGCGCGTGCAAAATCAAGATCTCGCTGATCATGGGCAGGCACTGCCATGATCGCACCGGTTCCATAATCTGCCAGCACATAATCAGATGCCCAGATTGGAAGTTTCTCACCATTTACTGGGTTAATTGCAAAGCGCTTGAGATCAACGCCAGACTTGGGGCGATCTGTCGCCAGGCGATCAATATCAGAGGCGGCCTTGATCTTCTCTAAGTACTCGTTAAATTCTTTTTCTACTGGACCACCCGCTGCAAGTTCTGCAGCAAGAGCTGAGTCTGCGGCAACGACCATAAATGTTGCACCATACAAAGTATCGGGACGAGTCGTGTAGATCGTTACAGGTTCGCTGCGACCTTCGATTTCAAATGTGACATTTGCACCTTGTGAGCGACCGATCCAATTGCGCTGCATCGTTAAGACTTTATCTGGCCACTGACCTTCAAGTTGGGCCATGTCATCGAGCAGGCGATCTGCATAATCAGTGATTTTGAAATACCACTGGTTGAGCTTCTTCTTAGTAACTGCGGTGTCGCAACGCTCGCAGAGCCCTGCAACTACCTGCTCATTTGCCAGAACTGTTTGACATCCAGGGCACCAGTTAACTGCCGAATCTTTCCGATATGCCAGACCGCGCCTGTGTAATTCAATAAAGAGCCACTGGTTCCATCGGTAGTACTCGGGGTCGCAGGTGTTAAAGACGCGATCCCAATCGAAGGAACATGCATAGCGCCGCATCGATGCCTTCTGGGTTGCAATATTTTCATAAGTCCAAATACGTGGATCTTCATTGCGTTTGATTGCGGCATTTTCTGCTGGAAGACCAAATGCATCCCAACCAATCGGGTGCATGACATTAAATCCGCGTTGAATCCAGTATCGCGCAATCACATCGCCAAGGGCATATGCCTCTGCATGGCCCATGTGGAGATCACCTGATGGATAAGGGAACATATCCAAGACGTACTTCTTGGGACGGGCATCATCTGCCCGACCAGATTTAAATGGCTCTAACTTGTCCCAAATCGGCAGCCACTTCTCTTGCACATATGCAAAGTCATATGCAGCATGTTCGCGAGGTTCTGTGGACATTGTTCAATCTTACCCTGATTACATTTCAAGGTTGGTGGAGCTAAGGGGACTTGAACCCCTGACCCCCTGCATGCCATGCAGGTGCGCTACCAGCTGCGCCATAGCCCCGTATTTCGTGGTGCACTCTATCGCAGTAATTGCACGAGCGAGAAATTAATTCTCCGCCGATCCCGATTCAACGCCTAAGAGTTCTTCTGGAATACTGCCTGCATTATGTTCCTCTAGGTACCAACCCTTTGCCGGGCTCTGTGCAAGAAGTGACCACGAGGCATTTGAAAGCCCGCCGACTTTGGCCCAATGCGAAAGCGGGAGGTCTAAGTAATCACCAATGATGCAGCGCGCAGTTCCGCCATGTGTTGCAACGACAAGCAATTGATCTGTCTTGCCAGCAAGAGCATCGGTAATCGCAGCTCGTGCTCGTGATGCAACTTCACTTCTCTTCTCGCCAATCTGGCCTGCCGGATTATCTTCTCCATCAATCCATTTGATAAAGTTTTCAAAGTCTTCGGCGCGATTCTGTGAACCTGTCTTACCTTCCCAATTGCCTCCATTTGTCTCACGCAATCTGACATCTATTGACACTTCGAGATTGACAATCTCTGCCAAAGTTTGTGCGGTTTTTTGTGCGCGAATCAAATCACTTGAGATAATGGCGGTAGGTTCCATTCCAGCCAAAATCTCTGCCGCATGACGCGCTTGATACTCGCCAAGTGCGTTCAGAGGAATATCTGAATGTCCTTGAAATCGATTAGCGACATTCCAATCAGTCTGGCCATGGCGCCACAACAGGACTCGATTACCTGCCATCGGCAACCATCTCTCTAACAATGTCGAGCTCGATCTGAGGGCAGTCATTCCAGAGGCGATCAAGCATGTAATACTTACGTAGCTCGCTACTTTGGATATGAACAACTAAATCTGAGTAATCAAGCAATATCCACTCATCGCTTCCTTCGCGGCGTGCCGGTTTTTCACCGATCTGGCGAAGTTTCTCTTCGATCTCATCAGCAATTGCATCTACCTGGCGCACATTTGAACCGGTGACAATAAGGAAAATCTCACTTAATACCATTTGATCTGAGAGATCGAGTGCGACCAATTCGGTTGCTAACTTATCGGCGGCTGCGCGTGCTGCGATCTGAGTGATGGTGACGGCGCTTGGGCTAGCTGCCATATAAGTGGTGCTCCTTAATAAAGTGTGCGACTGAAGGTGAGTACTCTCTCGAAGATCCTTCACGAATGCCAGTTGAGGCAACGTTAAGCGCTCCAATATCAATTCCAAGATCACTTTCTGACCCTGGGCGTTCAATAATGATGAAGGTGACTAACTTCTTGAGATCATCGATGCGGTGCCACTGATCTAACTTGGCATAGGCATCACTCCCGATAATTAAATGGAGTGAATCATCGGGATAAGCCTGTGCAACAGCTTCAACTGTGTCAATGGTGTAACTGGAACCGTCGCGCAAAATTTCGATGGGATTTACTTCAACTCGAGATGAAATATCCGCGGGAAGATCGTGCACTGCAAGTTCACACATCTGTCGACGTTGTGGCCCTGTTGCAATTGGAGAGAGCTCGCGTAAACGCGGCTGTCCTGCTGGAAAGAGAATTATCTGGTCTATGACATCGCGTCTGAGTAATTGAGTAATGACATGCATGTGGCCAATGTGGATGGGATCAAATGTCCCGCCATAGAGACCAAGTCGTGCCAAAGTTTTACTTATCTAGGCGGAGTACGAGATAGAGAAGTACAACGAAAACGCCGAAAGCGAAGGCGCCAAAAACAATGGGAGAGGCTGGGAGTTCGCGAAGAGATTCACTAGCAACTGTCATCATGGGGCGATCTTACTACTTGTCGCCTCTAAGTAAGGCCT
>JBEANF010000057.1:0-4225 GCA_041165585.1 Actinomycetota bacterium
CTCAACCCATTGCGTGAGATTATTGAAGGAAAGCGCATAGTTGTGGTCGATGATTCAATTGTGCGCGGAAATACCCAACGTGCGATTGTGCGAATGTTGCGCGAGGCCGGAGCACTTGAAATCCACGTCCGCATCTCCAGCCCACCAGTGAAGTGGCCATGTTTCTACGGTATTGACTTTGCAACCCGCGCCGAACTCATTGCTAGCGGCCTTGAAATTGAAGAGATCCGCAGATCAATCGGGGCTGACTCTCTGGGATATGTCAGCGCTGAAGGCCTAATCGATGCCACCCATATCCCGGCTGAAAAGCTATGTACAGCCTGCTTTACCGGTGATTATCCCATTGCAATTCCGACTGATTTATCAGAGGGTAAGTTGCGCTTAGAGATAGTGGACCAGAACCCATGAGTACATATAAAGATGCAGGCGTAGATATTGATGCTGGCGATCGCGCCGTTGAGTTAATGAAGGCATCGATTGCAAAAGCATCTCGCAAAGAAGTTGTCGGCGGAATCGGCGGATTTGCCGGACTCTTTGATGCCAGTGCAATGAAGTTGATGCAGAAGCCGCTTCTTGCAACATCAACTGATGGCGTTGGTACCAAGACTGAGATTGCTCGCATTTTAGGCAAGTACGACACCATTGGAGAAGACTTAGTCGCGATGGTGGTTGACGACTTAGTGGTGTGTGGTGCAGAACCACTCTTTATGACAGATTACATCGCAGTTGGAAGAGTTATCCCTGAACGAATTGCAACAATTGTTGCCGGCATCGCTCGTGGTTGTGAAAAGGCTGGAACCGCATTAGTTGGTGGCGAAACAGCCGAACATCCAGGATTACTCGGCGAGGATGAATTCGATATCGCAGGAGCAGCCACCGGCGTAGTGGATGCGCATCTGCAACTTGGTGCACATCGTGTAAAGGCTGGAGATCTTTTAATTGCAATGCCCGCATCTGGAATCCACGCCAACGGTTTCTCTCTTGTACGTCATATTCTTGCAACGCATAAGATTGATATCACCGCTCATAACGCTGACTTAAGTCGCACACTCGGTGAAGTTTTAATAACTCCTACCGAGATCTACACTTTAGATTGTTTGGCACTTATCCGAGTATTAAAAGAGAATCTGCGCACCTTCTCGCACATCACAGGTGGCGGACTTGCCGATAACACCGCTCGCGTTATTCCAGATGGTTTAACTGCCAATTACGATCGCTCGACCTGGTCACTTCCACATGAGATGCAGTACCTGGCTCAGGTTGCGCAGGTTCCACAGGCAGATATGGAGCGGACCTGGAATGCCGGCATAGGAATGGTCGCCATCGTCGATCCCAGCGCCGCTGACCTGACGATCGCATCATTGGCTGCCCGCGGGATGAAGGCCTGGGTCGCCGGCCGGGTCGATTCGACCCCCGGCACGCGTGGATCGGCCGCTTTGGCCGGGACATACAAATCGCGCTAAAGTGCGCCTCACAGATAAAAGCTATTGGTAAGGAGGCCGCCCCATGGGTAGAGGCCGTGCAAAAGCTAAGCAGACCAAAGTCGCCCGCGATCTTAAGTACAACTCACAAGAGATGGATCTTGATCGCCTGGCAAAAGAACTCCACGGTGATGCGCCAACGACAGATGACCGTGAGGATGACGATCCCTTCGCCGAAGGCAATTACATCCCTCGTGCCTAATTAGCGCGACACACAATGCTGCCAACCCCGTACGTTGCATCGCTGCGCGTATTTGAACCGCTAGAAGCATTCGACCCAGTTGATCGACTTCGCTGGCAATCTTTTTCTGCCGATCACAACTCGCGCGAAGAGGAACAACGCCTAGCACTCGAACGCGTTGTCTTTCCACAACCGCCGAACGCTCGACCAGATGGCGCACACATTTTAGATCTTGATGGCGCTCGCTATGTCTGTCCATGGTCAACTGCAACTCGTTGTTGGGCGGCGCTGGAAAGTTTCAAAGGACAATTTCCGCCACCGCTTTCACACTTTTTTATTTCACCTGCGCTAGAAGAAGTAATAACAAGTGGAATGGATTTCGCCGACGAACGAGTACCTCATACGCTGACTGAGACTTGGGTAGTTCCGCCACGATGGTTTTCCATTTTCACACCCAATGAACGAGAAATCGGCAGCGATCAACACGGTCCGTTCTCGCGCGCTCGCACCACCATTGCTTTAGCAAAAGCGCGTACCAAGAATGCACATGAAATAGTTGTTGGAGCATTTGGAGTTGGACCAGTAGAGCAAGAGATAGAGAATATTCTTGAATGGCTTGAGATTTTCCACCCGGAGTCATTGGTCGAACTTGATTACGGCGGATTAGCTGGATATCTATCAGCATCTCTTACCAATGATGGCGAAGAAGGACTAGTCGCTGATACCTCCATTGAAGATGTATTGCTCTCGCTGGAGGGATTAGCAGCAGGTGATGGCGCAATTGCTGGCCAGGGATATGAGCGATTGGTCCGTCGCTGGCGCAGTGTGCAGGCTTACGAGACTGCGATCTAACCTTCTCATCTCTTGCCAATACCCCTTGAACACGGGGATACTTCGGGGCATTGCGGGGCAAATCGGACATTCGATTGCAGAGCATGTAACGCAAATTAAGGAGAACCATGAACCGTCTACCCGATGCCGAAGTTCTCCTTACTCCTCGCGAAGTCGCAGATCTCTTTGGCGTAGATCCCAAGACAGTCACTCGTTGGGCAAAGGCAGGAAAGCTCACATCAATTCGCACATTGGGTGGACATCGTCGTTATCGCAAATCAGAAGTTGATGATCTTCGCGCAAATTACTTTAAGGCACAGTAGGACTTCACCAATTTCATGAGCGATATTTCTTTAGGCAAGTACTTTTTGCTGGGTGCGCTAACTCTTATCTTTGTTGGTCTACTGACCCCAATTATGCGCAAGATTGCAATATCTGTCGGAGCAGTTGACGCCCCTACATTGGCACGCAAAGTACAGAAAGAGCCAGTTCCATATCTGGGTGGCGTTGCAATTGCCATTGGAGTTGTGGGCGCATCGTACGCAGCGCTGCTGACCGAAGATTTCACAGTACAGAGCCTTAAGTTAGCAAGCTTTGTATTAGTTCCGGCTATCGCAATCTCAATTATGGGTCTCATCGATGATCTCAAAGGTCTGGAACCGTGGCCACGCCTGATTGCTCAAACTTTTACTGGGATTATCGTCGCCGTAATTTTGACCGTTACCGACACCATGGGTGTTGCCTTCGGCAACACATTCCTCAACTACACAATCTCCGTCTTATGGATCGTGGGCGTTTGTAACTCGATCAACTTTTTCGATAACCATGATGGTGGCGCTGCCGGAACTGTGGCAGTGATCTCAATCTTCTTATTCTTCATCGCCTTTGACCGCCAGCAGATTTTGGTAAGCGCCCTTGCCATGGTGACAGCAGGGGCTACTGCGGGCTTTCTCATCTGGAATCGCCATCCAGCTAAGATTTATATGGGTGATGCTGGTGCACTTTTTCTAGGCATCATCATCTCAGTGCTCACAATCCGCTTGAGCCCGGGAATCATTCCGCAGGAGAAATCATTTGCAATTCCTGCGCTATTAATGGCAACTCCGATTTTGGATACAACTGTCGCGGTTTTATCTCGCTTACATCGTGGAATCTCACCATTTCAGGGCGGTCGCGATCATCTTTCACATCGCTTAATGCGGGTTGGCTTATCTCGTAAAGTCACTGCACTTACCTTGTGGGCGATGGCTGCTTTCTATGGAGGGGCAGCTCTTGCACTCTATACCTGGCCCGATACTTTGGGATGGCAGATCATTGCACTCGCTGCGATTGCATGGATTGGCAAACTAGTATTCTTCTTAAGAATTCCATCAGAGGGGTAGACTAAAGACATGGCAAATAACGAGAACCCAGTTGATGATGTCAAAGCAAAGATGGCTGCTGCCCTAGAGGCGAAGAAGAATAAAGGCGGACGTCCTGCATCATCTGGTGGTGCAAGCGGAGGTTCAAAGATTCGCGGTGGCCAGCGCAGTGGTGGCGCACCACAGGTACAGCGCAAAGCAGGACCTTCTGGTTCTGGATCTGCTGGTTAATTAACTTTCGAAATAAATTTAGAGTGGCTCGGGACAGGATCGAACTGTCGACCTCACGATTTTCAGTCGCGCGCTCGTACCAACTGAGCTACCGAGCCAATATTGAGTTGTAGTTATTCAGGTTAAAAAAGTAGAGAGTG
>JBEANF010000058.1:0-22739 GCA_041165585.1 Actinomycetota bacterium
AGTTGACGTAATTGTGAAGGTGAAAGCTCTCCATCGCAGATCACTGTATCTGCGCCAGTTGATCGCACAACTTCTCTTAATTCGACAACTTTTCCTGAGCCGATATATGTTGCCGGATCTGGTCTATCGCGCCGCTGAATGAGACCTTCCAAAACTTCTGAACCGGCGGTTTCTGCTAATGCCTTTAACTCTGCCAGTGAATTCTCTGCACTCTCAATTGATCCTTCAGTCCACACGCCAACTAGAACCACGCGCTCTAGCTGTAATTCACGATATTCAGCCTCGGAAATATCTTGGAGTTGTGTTGAGAATCCCTTAACACGGCGAAGTGCTTGTCGATCAGATAATTCTTGTCCTGCGAGATGATCAATGTCTTCTTCTGCTGCATCGTAATCTGCAGCTGCTCGCGCACTTTCGCGGAGCAATTCTTCAAGACGCAGTTCGCGCTGATCTGGAGTTTGACTCATCATGCGGTAAAAAACCGTGACAAGTCATGATCGGCAAGAAGGAGTGCAGGCCCCGTTAAAGTTGCATTGGAGTGGCCATCGATATCGACAATGAGGGTTCCTCCTGGGGGCTTGATAATCCATCGGGCAGGAAGCTGGCCACGTGTATGAATCGATGCTGCCAAAGCAACGGCACATGTTCCGGTGCCACATGAACGAGTCTCACCGCTCCCCCGCTCATGCACACGCATAATCAGAGTGTCGAGTGATTGAATTTCAACAAACTCAAGATTAACCCCCTCTGGATATACCGAAGCTGGTTCTACAACTGGTGGTAGATCAAGTGATCCAAGGCTATCTAAATCTTCAAGAAAGGCGACTGCGTGCGGATTTCCGATGCTGATATGACGCGCTGAATAACTACTTCCATTGACTAAAACCATAACTATGTCGCCTTCATCAGATACTTGACCCATATTGACTGAGATATCACCATCCATAGGAACGCGAAGAAATTTCGCTCCATCTCGAGTGTTAATCGAGAAGAGTCCTTCACTCTGGTGTCCACGGGTTACAAGGTAACGCGCCATAACGCGAATACCGTTACCGCACATCTCAGCAAGTGAGCCATCCGCATTGCGGTAATCCATAAACCATTTGCCTTCAGGGTGGGTAATCCGAATAACGCCATCTGCGCCAATTCCCGCACTGCGATTGCAGATTCGTGCAACTATTTCTGCGGTCAGGTGAATCTGCTCGCTTGGATCAAAGATAATGACGAAATCGTTTTCGGTGCCATGCCCATAGGTGCCAATCACAGGAGTTCTCATCACCTTAAGAGTTTAACCGTGTCAGAATTTTTTCGAGTCGATTCTCGTAGTAACCTAGCCAATGGAGTCTGGCATCACGCGAGAACCACGTGTCCTGTCGCCGGATGTACTGTCTAGTGACTCTCTTAGTCTCCTCACGTGCTTCATCTGAAGTGATTCGACCATCTAACATTGAGAGTATCTGGGAATATCCGAGTGCTTTTTGGGCGGTCACACCTTCACGCAGCCCAGTAACAACCAACGCCTGGACCTCTTCAACCAGACCTGCCTCCCACATATGATCAACTCGTGCACTCACGCGCGCATCTAAACTTTCGCGATCTTGGCTCAATCCAAAGTGAAATGCATCCGGATAACGTGAGCTTTCTTCTCGTGGAAGGTTTGCAGTAAATGGTTTTCCAGTAATTTCAATCACCTCTAGAGCTCGCACAATCCGACGAGTGTTGGCGCGGTCAATGGCCAAGGCTGCTACTGGATCAAGTTTTTCAAGGCGCGTAAAAAGCGCAGCTGCCCCATGTTCAATTGCCTCTAATTCAAGGCGAGATCTAATAACTGGATCGGTATCCGGAAAGTTTAAGTCATCAACGATAGCCTTGATGTAAAGGCCTGTTCCGCCAACAATGATGGCATCTTTTCCGCGACTGTGAATTTCATCAATGACACTGCGGGCCGCTTCTTGATACCAGGCAACCGTGGAGTCTTGCCGCACCGTTAATACATCAAGCAGGTGATGAGGAACTGCCTTTCTCTCAGCCACCGACAGCTTTGCGGTGCCAATATCCATCCCTTCGTACACTTGCATGGAATCGGCGTTAACTATCTCCGCGCCAATTTCAAGGGCTAGTGCAACTGCTAAATCACTTTTACCAGTAGCAGTTGCCCCACAAATGATTACGGTGCGCATCTAGGTCTTGGCCCTGCCAATAGTAGGAATTCCTAACATTACGCCTGGCGTTGGCAGGCTCTCTGCCGTTCGAAGTGCGTGAGCGTGCCCACCTCGAGTTGGGATGTGAGTTAGTTCTTTGCCGATTAAATAGTGAGCTGATGCATCAATAATTTCCACATCAACAAAATCTCCTGGACGAGCCGCACTTGTATTATCAAAGTGCACCAGACGAAAATCCTCTGATCGGCCAGTTAGGCGTTCTTGAACAGCATCACGCCGACCTTCAACCTCTGTCACCATTATGCGATGGCGAGTTCCGATTGACTCTTGATTGACAGAGAGTGAAATTTTCTGTTGATGCTCGTGGAGTCGCGTGTAACGTTCACCCACTATCTCCTCCGGAACTTGATTGCTCATTTCACCAGCCGGAGTTCCCGGGCGAATGGAGTACTTGTAGGTGTACGCAGCTGCAAATCGGGCCTGCGTAGTTAAATCCAATGTAGCTTGAAAATCGTCCTCGGTCTCGCCTGGGAATCCCACAATGATGTCAGTTGTGATCATGGCGTGAGGAATATGTGTACGAACACGCTCGAGTATCCCTAGATAACGATCACTTCTGTAGGACCTTCGCATGGCAGCCAGAATCGAATCAGATCCAGATTGAAGTGGCATGTGTAGATGTGGCATAACTACTGGAGTTGTCGCCATGACTTCAATTACATCATCGGTGAAATCTCGTGGATGCGGTGACATAAATCGCAAGCGTTCTAATCCATCAATTGCTGCAACTTCTTTGAGTAACTTGGCAAATGCACCACGCTCTCCTAGGCCAACACCATATGCATTTACATTCTGGCCAAGTAGGGTAATTTCAATAACGCCCTGCTGAACAAGAGCGCGCACCTCGTTAAGTACATCTCCCATAGGACGGTCTTTTTCGATACCGCGAAGTGTCGGAACGATGCAGAATGTACACGTGTTATTACACCCGACTGAGATAGAAACCCACGATGAAAATGCTGAGAATCTGCGAGCAGGTAGGTTGGAAGGAAAATGCTCCAGCGATTCCAGAATCTCAATCTGCGACTCTTCTTCAATGCGGGCGCGCTCAAGTAGAACAGGAAGTGAACCGACATTGTGAGTTCCAAAGACAACATCGACATATGGCGCCCTTTTTAAGATGATTGCTTGATCTTTCTGCGCCAAACATCCCCCAACAGCGATCTGCATAGCAGGATTCGCTTTCTTTATTGGAGCAAGGAAAGATAGATTTCCGTATAACTTGTTGTCGGCATTTTCTCGTACTGCGCACGTATTAAAGACCACAATATCTGCTTGCGTGCCAGGTTGTGCCGGAAGGTACCCGGCTTCATCTAACAATCCAGCGATACGTTCTGAATCATGGACGTTCATCTGGCAGCCGTACGTTTCGACTGTATAAGTACGCGTCATTAGGAAAATTAGATATCTAGAATTTTATACGAAAGATCTGCACGATTGACCACGAGCATCTTGCCATTAGTAAGAGGCATCCAATCATCATGGCCCCAACCGGTTGAGGCTACTTTGATTGCGCCATCTTCCTTGGTGAAGCGAAGCTCGTAGTGGAATGGAACTGTCCATTCACTCTGTTCGGCAACATTGAACTGGCAGACTGCGATCAAGAAATCTGGAGTCAAGGTGATGGAGTTGATCGATGTGTAATCTGCAGTTGCTGCAATCTCTTTAACAGTTGCTGCAATCGCCTCAATCAAACCTAGTTCCTTAGCCTTGGTGAGAATCGCAAAGAAATATCGTTCGCTATCGGTTGTTGAGGTCAATTGGGTCAATAATTGCGCATCTACAAGATGTTCGATACTAGATGCGGGACGAATTGTTCCATTGTGCATAAATGAGATATCACCGTGAATAAAAGGGTGATTATTAGAAAGATCAACTGCCAGACCCTTTGATGCAAGGCGAAGATGAACAAGAGCGCCATCGGTTGCCTTTGTCGATGCAACATCGGCAAAGAGTGAGCTCTCGACAGCGGGTGCTAAATCTCGCTCACGCTCTTGGATGCCACCGATAGATGCACATGTTGTTAGACCCCACCCATGCTTGTGCTCTTTCGATAATTCGACAAAATCTGTCAGCGTCGGTCCAACAATTGTTGTCAGGGTTGCCGGCTCTGCTGAGGCGTAGGCTAATAATCTGCACATACTGCGTAATCTACCTTGGAATACGAATTGGTTCCTGCCCGCGGGCTATTAGGCGCTCAAAGTGAATCTCACGCTTGTCGTTAAAGCGTGCTGCATCTTGGCTAGCCGAAGCTATGAAGGTTGAGAGTTCATCCCGTGCGGCTAATCCATCACCAGAGAGGTCATCGCGTTCAAAGACATTCCATGCACGCAAGACTGGTGCAACAACATCATCGAGATGCTGCTGTAGATCGTAAATTCCAGCCAATGCAATTTGTACTGCCTTGCGTCCAAATCCCGGCATATTTGCACCAGGCATATCGAAA
Source organism: Actinomycetota bacterium (assembly GCA_041165585.1). Classification (GTDB taxonomy): domain Bacteria; phylum Actinomycetota; class Actinomycetes; order Nanopelagicales; family Nanopelagicaceae; genus Planktophila. Next base: position 4,669 of record JBEANF010000058.1, read on the forward strand.
TTGGTAACAACATCGGTGATAGCTCGCATCGCTGCATTTGGTTCGAACTCTAAGGCCTTACCAAGTAAGTTCCGATAAAAAATCATGTGAAGGTTCTCATCCAATGACACACGCTGCATCATGGACTCAGCGATTGGATCATTGGAGAGTTTTCCTGTGTTGCGGTGTGAAATTCGCGTAGCAAGCTCCTGAAAGGAAACGTATGCGATGGTGTGCAACATATCGTTCTCATATGGCGTCTGATAACCCAGTGACATGTGCGCCATACGAAGATCTTCTAGCTCGTATGGATCCACTCCACGAGTTGCCATCAAATAATCACGGATAACAATACTGTGACGAGCTTCTTCTGCCGTCCAACGTTCAATCCAATTTCCCCATGCACCATCGCGACCCATAGAGATTGCAATTTCTGAGTGATAGCTCGGCAAATTATCTTCAGTTAGGAGATTGAGTATGAGTGAATCTTGGGCGACAGGGGTTAGACGAGAATCTTTCGCTTCCCACGCATCACCATTAAGTGGACCCGCATAATCACGCCCTTCTGACCAAGGGACATACTCATGGGGATACCAATTTTTCTGAACACTTAAGTGGCGTTCTAGTTCAACTGCTACGACAGGTTCTAGATCACGGATGAGTCGCGATTGAATCGCTGCTGAGTCGTAGGTCATGGAGTGAACGCTACGGCAGAGAGCGTGTTACTCACTAGTTACTGTTGGTCTTTTTACGCTCTTGTGCCTGTGATGAGCGCCATGCTGCAATCGCAGCGTGATTTCCGCTCAGCAAAATAGAAGGAACTTCTAATCCTCGCCATTCTTGAGGACGTGTGAAATTTGGATATTCCAGATATCCCTCTTCATTATGTGATTCTTCGGCAAGTGAGAGTGGATTTCCAAGAACTCCAGGAATCAGACGAGTGATCGCTTCAATCATGACCATTGATGCAACTTCTCCACCGCCAAGAACGTAATCACCTATAGATACTTCGCGCACTCGAATATTGCGCGCCTGGTATTCAGGCTGGCTGTAGTGAATTCGTACGCGATCATCTATTCCTTCATAACGACCACATGCAAAAATTAAGTGTTTAGCATTCGATAGCTCCTCAGCCATCTCTTGCGTAAAGCGTCTTCCGGCAGGGGTCAGAATAATTATCTCTGCGCAATCATCGATGATGCCATCAATTGCCCGCCCCCATATCTCAGGCATCATGACCATACCTGCACCGCCACCATATGGAGCGTCATCAACCGTGTGGTGGACATCAGTTGTTTGATCACGTAGATCATGGACATTGATAGTAAGTAATCCACCATCTTGGGCTTTGCCTAGGAGTGAGAGCTGTAATGGAGCAAAGTAATCGGGAAAGATCGTAATAGCATCAATTCTCATGAAATCTTCCCTTCAATCACTGGCGGAATTACCACCAGTTTCTTGGCGGTGATATCGACGACGGGGACCAATGCGCGAACGAATGGTATGAGGATTTCTTCATTGGTCGATTGGATTACCAAGACATCTTGTCCTGGCAGGTTAAGGACATCGCTGACCTTACCTAGTTCATTTTCATCTTCTAGAAAGGCCGTGCAGCCAATTAACTGCAATACGTGATAATCGTCTTCATCTTCACCAGGAGCATCAATATCAACATCAGCGTAGAGGAGTACATCGCGCAATTTCTCGATCGCATTACGTTCTGCATGGCCCACAAATGAGAGCAACAAAATTCCGTTGTGCACTCTGACCGAATCTACGACTAGTTCACCATGTGTATCAGTTTGCAGGACGGCACCGAGTGCAAAACGAGAGGCCGCATCATCTGTACGAACCTCGATTGTCGCTTCACCCAAGATTCCATGGGCACGACCAATGCGCCCAACATTTAGGCGCATGACATGACTTTTCTTAACGAGCCTCGTCAGTATCGATGAGATCAACGCGAACGCTACGTCCAGCAAGTGCACTTACGACTGTGCGCAGAGCCTTTGCTGTACGTCCGTTACGACCGATGACCTTACCGATATCTTCAGGATTAACACGCACCTCAAGTGTTGTTCCTCGACGATGTGTCTTCTCCTTGACGTTTACATCTTCAGGATTATCTACAATCCCTTTGACTAGATGCTCGAGCGCTTCGTCAATCATTATTACTCAGCTGCCGCTTCTGCTGGAGCTTCTGCTGGAGCTTCTGCTGCTTGAGACTCTTCGACTGCAGCTTCTGCTACTGGAGTTTCAACAACGGCTTCTGGCTCAGCGACAGGATTGGCTTTAGCTGCAAGCTTCTCTTGCGCCTTCTTCTTCAGAGTTGTTGCACCTTCTTTTGGTTCATCCATCGCAGATTTCACAGCTGCTTCATAGGCAACGCTCTTGTGTGGCTTTGGTGCTGCAACACGAAGTGTGCCTTCTGTTCCAGGAAGTCCCTTAAATTTCTGCCAATCACCTGTGACCTTAAGGATTGCCTCTACCGCCTCAGATGCCTGTGCTCCTACGCCTAACCAGTAGAGAGCGCGCTCAGAGTTGACTTCGATGATTGATGGCTCTTGTCCTGGAACATAACGACCGATCTCTTCAATGGATAGTCCGTTACGCGCCTTACGAGAGTCGGTGACAACGATGCGATAGAACGGTGTACGAATCTTGCCCATACGCATTAAACGAATTTTTGTAGCCAAAGCAGTGGTGCTCCTAAAAATGTATGTTCAATCTTGTAGCTGTAGCGGGGTGCCCAGCGCAAAGATCCAACGATGGATGTGGATGTTTCGGGGGTAGAGGGCCCCGTCACAGGAGACCAATCTTGCCATGTGCTCCGTGCTATCCAAAATCAAGAGTTCTCTTCTGCCGCTCGCTTAGCTGGGTTTCCTGAGCGAGACTTCTTCTTCGCAGGGGGTGCTGGGCGCTTAGGAGCAGCCGGTAGCCCTGGCATTCCAGGGGGTAGGGCCATGCCCGGTGGCATACCTCCCCCATTTCGCATCTGCTTCATCATCTTTTGCGCGGCTGAAAACTTATCAACGAGGGCATTTACTTCCTGCACCTTGCGACCAGAACCTGCGGCAATACGAGCTCTGCGCGAACCATTGAGAACTTTCGGATCCACTCGCTCTTGTGGCGTCATCGATTGCACAATTGCCTTAGTGCGAACAATTTCACTTTCATCAAAGTTATCGATCTGCTTCTTCATCGCAGCAGCTCCAGGAAGCATGCTGAGTAATTTACCCATAGAACCCATCTTCGACATCGCTTCGAGTTGTTCGAGGAAATCTTCAAGAGTGAAATCTTCACCCTTGATGAATTTCTCCTCTAATTTCGCTGAAGATTCTCCGTCAAGGGCTCTCTTTGCCTGCTCTGCCAAAGTTGCAACATCGCCCATACCGAGTATGCGTGATGCCATGCGCTCGGGATAGAAGAGATCAAAGTCAGTGAGCTTTTCACCGGTGGATGCAAACATGATTGGTTTACCGGTAAGTGCAGTAATGGAAAGTGCGGCACCACCCCGTGCATCACCATCTAACTTAGTGAGAACTACACCATCAAATCCAACACCCACTTTAAAGGCTTGCGCAGTTTTGACGGCATCTTGTCCGATCATTGCATCAACGACGAAGAGAATTTCATCAGGAGAGATCGCATCACGAATATCGGCCGCCTGCTTCATCATCTCTTCATCTACACCAAGACGACCTGCCGTATCGACAATGACGATGTTGTGAAGTTTGCCTTGCGCAAATTTCACTCCTGCTTGGGCGACAGCAATCGGATTTCCCACACCGTTTCCAGGTTCGGGGGCAAAGACTGGAACGCCAACACTCTCTCCGACTACTTGTAATTGATTGACTGCATTAGGACGTTGCAGATCAGATGCAACAAGTAATGGCGTGTCACCTAAATCTTTAAAATGCTTGGCAAGCTTTCCAGCAAGCGTTGTTTTACCCGCTCCTTGCAGACCTGCGAGCATAATGACGGTGGGTGGATTCTTCGCCAGACGTACTCGACGTGCTTGTCCACCTAGTATTGTGATCAGTTCGGCATTTACAATCTCAAAGATCGCTTGGGCTTGATTTGATCCAGGTTGCAATGTTGGAAGTGCTTCTAAGGACTTGGATTTAACTTTTTCAACAAAAGTTTCAACAACACCAAGTGCAACATCTGCCTCAAGAAGTGCTTGATAAATCTGATCTGCAACTTGATCAATATCGGCTGAGGAAATCTTGCCTCGCGAACGTAAACCCGAAAAGGCTTGGGTAAATTTCCCAGTCAGTGATTCAAACATAGTGAGCGAACTCTACTTGAGAAGAGCTGCTTTAACCTTGTCAGCAACCTCACTTACCCGGTCACCTGCCAAGGCTCCCCCACCGAATTCACGTAGATAGAGGGTGTCGATCGCCTCTGCTCCCAACGTGGTCACAATTGCAGAACGGATATCGACATCGCATTGAGATATAACATCACCGATACTAAAGAGAAGCGCCGGCCTGTCATGAGTTCTTATCTCAATGATTGTTGCATCGGTGGCTCCATCTCTAAATGTCTCAACTACCGGATCTGGGACAGGAATCTTGGGCAGAGTCGCGTAAGCGCTCATTCGATTCTGGATACGTTCTTCTAGGCTGCGGCTATCTTCTAGTGCTTGAGATAATTGATCACTGAGCACTTGGCTTGTGATATCTGGCGCGAAGGGATCTGCAATCACAACCCATTGCATCACTGCACAATCGTTTACGGTCTTGGTGCGTGCAGATCTCACATCAAGACGTAACACGTTAAGAACCCCAGAAACTAGCGAGAGGAGTCCCGACCTATCAGGAATCACAATATCGATCAGATAATCGTGCTCTCTCTTTTCAACCACAATGGATAGGTCGCCTTTTTCGGCAAACTTCTTCTGTTCATCTGTTAGTTCTGGTTGAGGTGCAATAGTGTTATCAACCATCGCACTTCGCACCCTGTTAACAAGATCTGCAACCAGCCCCGCCTTCCATTCTGACCAGGCAGCTTTTCCGGTCGCTTCACCGTCAGCGATGCTTAGTGCATGAAGCAATTCAAGGGTTGCTACATCAGGTATGACTGCAAGTACAGAGGCAATCGTTGCTGGATCGTCTAAATCTCGTCGCGTCGCTGTCGCGGAGAGGACTAAATGCTGCTCTACGAGAATTCGCAGCGTCTGTTGATCCTGTGCATCAAAACCTACTCTCGCTGCGATGGGTCCAATTAAATGCGCACCGCGAATTGAGTGATCTTCTGGGCTACCTTTTCCGATGTCATGAAAGAGTGCAGCAAAGAGCAGAAGATCTGGACGGTGCACCATTCGAGTTAAGGCGCTGGCATGTACCAAAGTCTCAACCATATGGCGATCGACGGTGTGACGATGGAGCACATTTCGTTGAGGTAGAGAACTCACTGTCTCCCATTCAGGAAACCAGGAAGTGATAATTCCTTCTTGTTCGAATGCTTCCCAAACGGCAATCATCGACTGGCCACCACCAATAAGTGAAATGAAATTCTCCCGCGCAATCCTTGGCCACGGAGTCGAGATCGGTGGTGCACTCTCGCCCAAGCGAACACACGTATCGAGTGAGAGTGGTAAACCAACTTGTGCTGCCGCTGCTGCGACCTTAAATGCCAAGGTTGGATCTGTAGCAATCGGCGCATCGATGCTGAGTGCCACTTCCTGATGAGAAATCACTATCTCTGGAGAAAGTTGGGTGGTTCGGATTTTGCGCAAGAACCGACCCGATCTATCTTTGCCACGATGTTCAACGCTATGCCAGATTGAGCCAAGCATGTAATCAACAGAGCGTGCCGATTTAGCCAAATCGGCCATTAGCGTATCTGCATCCTTGTATTGAAGGTCTTCGGCAATTTTATCTTGCTCATGAAAGAACAATTTATCTTTGGAATTACCTGTAATTGTATGAAGGCTATCTCTGATTTTTAAGATTGTGCTCTCTGCAAGAGCAACTCTATCTATGGCTGGAATTGTTAACCCACTCAAAGAAATTGCACGTATTGCTTGAATATCGCGAAGCCCACCACGAGCTTCCTTAAGATCAGGCTCCAGTAGATAGGCAAGCTCGCCACTTCTTTCGTGGCGAACTCTCATACTCTCTCTGAGCTCGGCTAAGTACCTCGAAGAATCTTTACGCCACTGATGAAGAGAGTCAGTCTGAGCAGTTGCTACCAGATCGGCATCCCCGGCAACTAATCGAATATCCAGAAGACCCATGACAACACGCAAATCTAACGCTGCCGCCTCTCGATTTTGAGAGAGTGTTCTTACTGCATGATCAACTTTGTAACCTTGATCCCACAGTGGATAAAGCAGCGCATTGACGACCTCCAAGAGTTCATCTTCACTCTTATTTCGGTGGAGAATTAAAAGATCTAAATCTGATCCGGGCGAGAGTTCGCCGCGGCCGAAACCTCCGACCGCGGCGACACTCACCCCTTTGCAAAGATCGCCGAGAGAGCCGAACAAGGAAGAGATAACAGAATCGCTTTTGTCTGATCTCTCTCGACGCTCTCGTGTACTCACTTCGCTACTGTAAAGCCAATGATGCCAAATCCGTACTAGATCGCATCAGAACCACGTTCACCAGTACGAACTCGTACAACTTGTTCGACTGGGGTGGTCCAGACTTTGCCATCACCGATTGATCCAGTGAAGGCAGCCTTGACGATGAGATCAAGTGCGTTTTCAACATCTGAATCGTTGACTAATACTTCTAGGCGAACCTTTGGTACGAGATCAACCGTGTATTCAGCGCCACGATAGACCTCTGTATGGCCACGCTGGCGACCGAATCCACTCGCCTCTGAGACTGTCATTCCAGTAATGCCAGCTGCCTGAAGAGCATCCTTAACATCATCTAATTTAAATGGTTTAAGAATTGCAGTAATTAACTTCATAGTGATGAACCTCCACGTGTTGTTCCGGCAAACTCATATGCGCTTTCTGCGTGCTCGACCAGGTCAATACCCTCGAGTTCACTCTCGCGCTTAATACGGAATCCCATCGTCTTTTCTATTGCAAAGCCGATAATGAGAGTTGCAATAAATGAATAAGCAAATACCAGACCCACGCCAAGTAGTTGCTTCATCAAAAGTGCACTTCCTCCACCGTATGCCAGGCCGTCGAGGCCAAGGCTATTAACAGCAGATGTTCCAAAGATTCCGACAGAAAGTGATCCCCAGATTCCACCGACAAGGTGTACACCGACAACATCGAGCGAGTCATCAATTTTGAAGATGTATTTGAGTCCAACTGCAAGTGAGCAGAGGATTCCAGCAACGAAACCGATGACCACTGCAGCCCACGGCGCAACAAAGGCACATGCTGGTGTAATTGCTACTAGACCCGCAACCGCACCAGATGCAGCGCCAAGTGAAGTTGCGTGTCCGTTACGGATCTTTTCAATCACAAGCCAGCCAAGAATTGCGCCCGCCGTTGCTACCTGTGTATTCATAAAAGCAAGACCGGCGATGCCATTTGCGCCAAGTGATGATCCAGCGTTAAAGCCAAACCAGCCGAACCAGAGAAGAGCGGCACCCAACATCACCAATGGTAGTGAGTGCGGACGCATTGGATCTTTTCTCCATCCATGGCGCTTGCCCAGAATTATTGCAAGGGCAAGTGCAGCAGCTCCGGCATTGATGTGAACAGCGGTTCCACCTGCAAAGTCCTCGACTCCCCTGCCTGCCAAGAAACCTGTTCCTGTAACTGTATCTCCAACTTTATTACCGAAGGCAAAGACCCAGTGAGCAACCGGGAAGTAGACAACAGTTACCCAGATAGCGACAAAGACTGCCCATGCTGAAAATTTTGCACGATCTGCGATGGCACCAGAAATGAGTGCTGGAGTAATAATTGCAAACATCAATTGGAATGCAGCAAATACAAGAACCGGAATTGGATAAACTCCACCATTATTTGTGAAGTCATTTACTTGCGAACCAAGTCCTGAAAACGAGATATTTCCATACCATGGTGAATCTGCCTTATATCCAAAGGCGAGCTCGAAACCATAAATGACCCAGATGACACTTACGATCGCAATAGTAATAACTGACATCATCATCATATTAAGAACACTCTTAGTGCGAACCATTCCTCCGTAGAAGAATGCCAAACCAGGAGTCATAAGAAGCACAAGTGCGGTGCTTGCCAATACCCAAGCGGTATCGCCTGAGTTGAGAACAATCTCTTCCATATAGATCTACCTTTTCTTAAGTTCAGTCAATGAAGCCTCGCCCTTGAGGTCGGTTGAGATGAGAGAAAGATGCTCCGCTTGGGTTACAGATGGTCGGAACCCAGGTTAAGAAAGGGTCACAAAGTGACCCCTCGTGTTACATCTTTATTACAGCCCGTGTAAACCAAGCGGAGATTTAAGCCTCAAGTAACGACTGGATATATAGCTGGGCATCAAAGGGGGCGAAGTCCTCGATCGACTCACCTGTTCCGATGAATTTGATTGGAATGCCAAGCTCATTTTCGATTGCCAGCGCGACCCCACCCTTAGCGCTGCCATCCATCTTGGTCACAATCAGTCCGCTGACATCGACTGCTTCACTAAAGATTTTTGCCTGTGCAAGTGCATTTTGGCCTGTAGTCGCATCGATAACGAGAAGGACTTCGGTGACAGGAGCGACCTTCTCTGCAACTCTCTTAACTTTGCCCAATTCATTCATAAGATCACTCTTGTTATGCAATCGTCCTGCTGTATCGATGATGAGAATCTCACGCGAATTTTCTTTGGCAAATGTTGCTGCGTCGAAGACCACAGATGCTGGTTCAGATTTCTCTCTACCAGCAATCACGTCGATAGAAGTGCGATTTCCCCACGTCTGTAACTGTTCCACTGCGGCTGCACGGAATGTATCTGCCGCACCCAACACAAGTGAATTCCCTTGGCTCTTGAGTCGATGGGCTAATTTGGCGGCAGAGGTTGTCTTGCCAGTTCCATTGATTCCTACGATTAGAAAAATCGAAAGTGGAGTTACTAAATTAAGTTGACGAGAGCGTGTACTCAAAATCCCTGTGAGAATCTCTGAAAGTCCAGTATGTGCATCTTCTGCCTTTACTTTCTTGGCAGAGTTAATAACTTGATCAACGAGTGCTGGTCCGAGATCTGCTGACAAGAGTTCTTGGCGGGCTTCATCCCAGTCCAGTTGTGAGATGGAATTTCGTGAAAGTTTTGCAACGAGTTTGCCAAATAAACCCATGAAACTCTTCGCCCTTTATGCGTTTTCAGATTCACGCAAGCGTTGAGAGATGACCTCTGTGACGCCATCGCCACGCATTGTTACGCCATAGAGTGCATCGGCAATCTCCATAGTGCGCTTCTGGTGAGTAATGATGATCAGTTGAGAGCTCTCGCGTAGCTCTTCAAGCACGCCAAGTAGTCGACCCAAGTTAACATCGTCAAGGGCTGCCTCAACTTCATCAAGCACATAGAACGGGCTTGGTCGAGACTTAAAGATTGCTACCAACATCGCTACTGCGGTGAGCGACTTTTCTCCTCCAGAAAGGAGTGAGAGTCGTTTAACACGTTTTCCTGGTGGGCGCGCTTCTACATCTACTCCAGTGTTGAGCAGATCATCCGGATTGGTCAGAATCAAGCGACCATCTCCACCTGGAAATAGCCGTGGGAAAATTTCCGCAAATTGCTTGGCCGTCTCTTCGTAGGCTTCCATAAAGATCTGCTGCACGCGATCATCGACTTCCTTGATAATGTCTAAGAGATCTTTCTTCGTATTCTTCAGATCCTCAAGTTGCTCTGCCAAGAACTTCAAGCGCTCTTCGAGTGCGTTGTACTCCTCTAACGCAAGTGGGTTGATCTTTCCAAGTAGTGCGAGGGAACGCTCTGTAGCGGCAAGGCGCTTTTCTTGTTGATCACGGCGATAAGGAATCATCTCTGTAGCAACGATCTCACCTGAGTCAGTCTCAATAAATGTCGGCACATCTTTATCTGGACCGTATTCACTGATCAATGTTGCTACATCAATCCCAAGTTCTTCCACGGCCTTAGTCTCAAGGGCTTCAATACGCATACGCTGTTCTGCACGAGCAATCTCATCCTTGTGGACGCTCGAGGTTAATTGATCAAGTTCTTGGGTGAGTTCACGATTACGGGCACGAACTGTAAGTGTCTCGCCCTCACGGTCACTACGTGAGCTCTCTAAGCGGGCACGTTCTGCCGATGCTTTAGCAATAGAGCGCTCAATGTGAATCAAAGCTTCATATGCTGCTTCAGCGATTGCTTGTGAAATCAGCGCACCACGTGCACGTACGCCGCGACGAGACACTGCGCGTTCAGAAGCTTCACGTTCGGCGCGGGCACCGTCTTCAAGTGCTAACGCGCGAGCTGCTAATGAATCTACACGCTCTTCACTGGTACGCACAGCAAGTCGCGCTTCAACTTCGGCAGTGCGAGCTGCGGAAACTTTCTGGCGAAGAGTCTGCGCCATTTGATGATCAGGCTCGGCAATCTCACCGTGGTGCTGCAACTGTTCTGATGCAACAGCGAGTTCATTTTCATCGCGTGATTTAGCAGCGGTTGCTTCTACTATTGCCTGGTTCAATCGTTCAACTTCAGCGCTAGCAGATTTCATATTCTGACCAGATACGGCAAGTGCTTCGGTTATAGCTGCGATACGCGCATCGGATTCATTTAACCGTGAAAGTGCGACATCAAATGCGCTCTGCGCAACCTCAACATCGTGAGCTGCAGTTGAAATCTCAAAGGTAAGGCGATTGCACTCGTGGGTAAGTCCTTCGAGTTTGTGGGAAAGATCCTCAATCAGAGCGTTGATTTCGATAAGAGATGAAGACGATTGAGATCCACCACGCACGCGTTTACTCGTAAGCACATCGCCATCTCGAGTTACTACTGTGACCTGAGGATGCGCCCGCAAAATATCCTGCGCAGCTCGGGCATCATCTGCCACAACCGTGGTCGACAGAAGCGATGTAAGGAGATCATCGATCTCACTCGTGTGAATGTATGTCAAAAGAGGTGTAAGTCCTTGGGGAACTGCCAGGCTGCTCTGGCTCTGGCCATCATGTACAAGAACATCTGCCTGGCCCAAGTTTTCACTACGAAGTGTGGTGATTGCGCTTACCGCTGAATTCAGATCACGAACCACAATCGCATCTGCAAGTGTTCCGAGTGCTGAAGCCGTTGCAGCCTCCCAGCCAGAATCGATGCGGATAAGGGATGCAATAGATCCGAGGATCGAAATCCCACGAGAGTTGTTAACTAGAGCTGCACCACCATTGCGATTGGTAGAGGTGATGCGCAAGGCCTCAAGTTTTGACTCGGTGGCATTCTTTTCGCGCTCAGTACTGCGCTCTGCATCGACTAAATCTCCGTGCTTCTTCTTCGCATTTTCTAGCTCGCGCTTTGCCTGTTCAAATATTGAATCTAGGCCTTGCTCACCTGCATCAGCGCCAGCAATCTCCATCTCAAGTGTTGAATATTCGCGAGCTGCGCTATCAACGCGCGCTTGAGCATCATCGCGAGCCTTTGTTAAACGAGAAATTTCTTCTGCGATTGCATCCAGGCGCGCTGCTAAAGACTTGATATGTCCTTCTTGGCGTGCAGTGCCTTCACGCTGATCTGCAATTGCTCGCAGTGCAGCTGCGATCTTATCCTCTTCGCTCTTCAGGGCAGATTCAGCAGCAGCTAACTCTTCAGTGCTGCGTGCTAGATGGACGACTGCTGCCTGTACGCCATTACGAAGTTCTTCCTCTTCGCTACGTAAAATTGCTGCTTCTCTTTCTAGCGCCTCGGGATCGCGTCCTGCGCTGCGAGCTTCTTCTGCTTCCTCAGCTAAAAATCGTGAGCGCTCTTGAGCCAGTGATTGGGTGCCACGGAATTTTTCACGAAGTGCAGTCAATGAGTAGAAATTCTCTTGCGCCTGAATCAGGAGTGGACTCTCGAAAGCCGATTGTGCATCGAGTGATTCCTCACGGCGCCGTACAGTTTCGAGCTCGGCCTCAACCTCAGATCTGCGAGCGCGAAGTGCTGTCTCATCTGCAACTTCAGCATCCAAAGTCTTTGAAAGCGAGATGTAATCATCTGCCAATAAGCGAAGTTTGGCATCGCGTAAATCTGCCTGAATAGTTGCAGCCTTCTTTGCAACTTCAGCCTGCTTGCCTAATGGTCGGAGTTGGCGACGAAGTTCAACAGTCAGATCCTGAACTCGAGCCAAGTTTGCCTGCATTGAATCTAATTTGCGAAGGGCCTTCTCTTTACGTTTACGATGTTTTAGTACGCCTGCAGCTTCTTCAATAAAGCCGCGACGCTCTTCGGGTGTGGCCATCAAAATTGCATCGAGTTGGCCCTGGCCAACTATGACGTGCATTTCTCGACCAATACCTGAGTCGCTGAGCAGCTCTTGAATATCAAGCAGACGCGAGGCTTCTCCATTGATCTGATATTCACTTTGACCGTTACGGAAGAGAATGCGAGAGATAGTTACCTCACTAAACTCGATAGGAAGTGCGCCATCTGTGTTGTCGATAGTCAGCGAAACTTCAGCGCGACCAAGTGGTGCACGCCCTGATGTTCCGGCGAAGATGACATCTTCCATCTTTCCGCCACGCAGAGATTTTGCACCCTGTTCACCCATTACCCAGGTCAGGGCATCTACTACGTTGGATTTTCCAGAACCGTTGGGACCGACCACGCAGGTGATGCCTGGTTCAAGACGAAGAGTCGTTGCCGAAGCAAAGGACTTAAAGCCCTTGAGGGTTATGCTCTTCAAATACACGTAGGTAAACCTATCGGTTCATGTGCTCAATTTTTCGTAGGCACTACGAGCGGCGGCCTGCTCAGCTTCGCGCTTACTTTTGCCCTCTCCTTGAGCAATCTCTTCTCCCCCAATGACTGCTGTGGCGGTGAAGGATTTATCGTGGTCTGGACCACTTTCTGTGACGATATATTCCAAGGTGCCTCGACCAAGGGCTGCAACCAATTCTTGCAGGGCTGTCTTGCCATCAAGGCCAGCACCTTTTGCCATCGCATCTTCCAAGGTTGACATGATTAATCGCTGAACAACAGCCGATGCGGTAGCAAATCCCTTATCTAAATAGATTGCTCCGATGAGCGCTTCCAGTGCATCACCCAAGAGAGAATTTTTATCGCGTCCATTTGTGACTTCTTCACCTTTTCCAAGGCGAATATATTTTCCAAGTTCGAGGGTTCGGGCGATATCGGCCAGCGCGCGCATATTGACTATGCCAGAGCGCAATGGAGAGAGACGACTCTCATCCAAATCAGGGTATCGTAGGTAGAGCTCTTCTGTAACAACTAAACCAAGCACTGAGTCGCCTAAGAATTCCAAGCGCTCATTAGTTCGCGACGAACCATTTTCGTAGGCAAAAGAACGGTGCGTTAACGCCAATTCTAGAAGTTGTGGATCTACCTCAACGCCAAGAGCTGCTCTTAATTCAGAGAACAGAACAAGCCTGCAATCAGATATCTAGAACTTGGCGGCGGTTATAGGTGCCACAAGTTGGGCATGCTGTGTGCTGCAACTTTGGCTGCTGGCACTGTGGGCAATTTGCAAGAGCTGCGGCAGTTGTCTTCCACATGCTTCGACGTGAACGTGTCTTCGAACGAGACATCTTTCGCTTTGGTACTGGCACGAGGTAACCGTCCTTTGCATCTTCAGTAAAAAACTTATAGTGAGCCGGGGTGCGACTATGGGAGAAGTATCCCCTAAGAATCCAAATTCTTAAAATCCAGCCCCTGTAGCCCAGCCCAACGCGCATCGACTACCTCGTGGGCGTGATCTTCCGGCAGGTTCTCCCATTTCTGGCCACATTCCGGGCAAAGTCCAAGACAATCTGGGTCACAGAGAGGATTTATAGGCAGATCGAGAACGATGGCATCTCGGATGGGTGGCTCAAGATCCATGATGACTCCATCAAGATAGAGGATATCTTCGTCTTCGAGATCTTCATCGACTGGAGCTTTCTTTCCAGAATGTGAATTCTTCTTGCTGCCATCATCTTCATAAAGATAGAGCTCTTGCACAGTCCGTTCGATCTCAATCTCTACTGGATCAAGGCAGCGAATGCACTCACCTGTAGCAACCGCAAAAATCTCAGCGCTAAGCAATATACCTTCAGTCACCGCCTCAAGGCGGGCATCGACTTCAATTATTGCCCCAGTCTGTACGCCAATGAGTGGAACGCCAACTGGCTCGGGTGCAATCAAATCTAATTGATACTCCTTCATCTCGCCGGCTCGGCGAGGAAGTTCATGAGTATTGAGGTGATAGATATGGGAAGGCTTAACCACGTGTGAAACTCTTACTTTTCATCAGAGAGTTGCGAGAGCACATCCTTATCGCCAGCACCTTCTAAGCGCTCGCGCCCACGTGCGACTGCTTCCATAGTCTTATTGAGAATGACTTCGAGAGTAGCAAGGCGACCATCAATATAACTTTCTACTTCAGCTCGCTCTTCATCTGCTAAAGCACGTGCGTCATCGAGGATACGTTGGGCCTCATCTCGTGCTGCCTGAACAATTGCCGTCTGTTCGACCATGCGGGCAACATCTTCACGAGCGGTTGCAATCATCTGCTCGGCGCTGGTTCGCGCCTCTTCGATAATTTGATCACGAGCTGAAATGATTTCAATTGCCTGATCGAGATCTGTCGGAAGTGCAACGCGAGCACCATCTAAAATCTCAAGAATCTCCCCGCGGTGAACAACGCACGACGCGGAGAGAGGAACTCCTCGAGCCTCTTCGATCAGAGTGATTGCAGAGTTGAGCTTTTCAATTGAATCCATAGTTACTTTCCGCCTTCTGCTACCCGAGACTTCAGCGCCTCGTTTACGATCATCGGGACCATTGAGGATACATCTCCCCCGTAATGAGCAAGCTCTTTGACCAACGAAGATGAGAGGAAAGAGTGTGCAGGTGCTGTTGCCATAAACATCGTCTCGACTCCCGATGCTTGGAGATTTACCTGAGCCATTTGGAGCTCATAATCAAAGTCCGTAACTGCTCGAAGTCCCTTAACAATTGATTGAATTTCATTGCTCTTGCAGTAGTCGACGAGCAAGCCAGACCAAGAATCAACTCGAATATTTGGAAGATGTGCGGTGGTCTTGGCAATCATCTCCATGCGCTCTTCGACGGTGAACATGCTGGATTTAGTGCGGTTAACCAAGACCGCAATCACAACTTCATCAAATTGAGTGCTAGCGCGTTCGATGATGTCAAGATGACCAAAGGTCACCGGATCAAATGATCCAGGGCAGACGGCGCGCTTCATGAGGCAAACGCTAGCAAGAAGATCAGCCGAGATCCATTTCAGGCGTAGGCACACCGTAGAAAATCGTTGCTTGACCGTAGTTTTTCTCGCGAAGTTGCTCGAGCCCATACGGCCAGCTCAACTCGCGCACTCTGCTATTTCGCTCTACCGCGATCAAGCCATCTGGATGAATAAAATTGCCATCAACAAGTGCGATCAAATTTTCAATCACTTCAATATCAGAGAACTCATAAGGAGGGTCGATGTAGATGAAGTGATATTGAACAGGTGGTGGACAGTCTAGAAATCGATCAACTGACATCGAGTAGAGGTGAAAAGTTCCAGGACACTGAGCACTCTTAATTCCCTCATAATTGCTAGCAATAGCTTGAGCTGCTTTCTCATTACTTTCGACACAATGCACGATAGAACTTCCACGCGAGAGTGCCTCAAGTCCAATCGCTCCTGTTCCTGCGTAGAGATCTAAAACATTGAGCCCTGCAAAATCGCCAAATTCAGAGGCCAGCGATGAGAAGAGCGCTTCTCGTGCGCGATCCGATGTCGGGCGTGTCGAATCAGCTACCGCTGAAATATTTCGGCCCTTGGCACGGCCGGCGATAATTCTCATTCTCTCAGCCCTTATCTATAAATTCAGATGATGTATCGGCTTCCACTTTAGCGAACTCAGCAGCTAACTGCGGACTCTGCGCCAAAGCCGGATCTCGTTCAAGTAATTCTTGTGCATCTGCCCTGGCAGTCAAAATCAAATCTTCATCACGCAACACTCGCAAAAGTCGAAGGTGTGATCGCGATCCAGATTGAGCCGCGCCAAGGACATCTCCCTCGCGACGTTGCTCCAAGTCAATACGCGACAACTCAAAACCATCCCTACTTGCGGCAACTGCTTCTAAGCGAATTCGCGCCGGAGTTTGCGCAATCGCTGTTGTGATCAGAAGACAGAGTCCAGGTGAAGTTCCTCGTCCTACACGGCCACGTAACTGATGTAACTGTGAAACGCCAAACCTATCTGCATCCATAATCACCATAACCGTCGCATTGGGCACATCTACACCAACTTCAATAACCGTTGTCGAGATAAGAACATCGATTTCATGTGCAGCAAATGCTGTCATCGTTGCTTCTTTGAGATCGTTGGGTAGTCGACCGTGAAGTGGAGCTACGCGTACGCCCTTAAGCGGACCCGTAGCCAAGGCTGGTGCTAATTCATCCACACTGGCTAACTCAAGTGAGGTAGTCCCCATGAGAAAATCAATATCGGCATCTTCACTCACATCGGCACTTATTCGCGAAGCAACCACATATGCCTGATGTCCTTGGGCAACTTCTTCACAAATTCGCTCCCATGCTCGTTCCAGAAAAGCCGGCTTTTCTAGGGTATTAACAACATGTGTAGTAATCGGGGCCCGTCCCAATGGCAGCTCACGCAAGGTTGAAACATCAAGGTCGCCAAAGACTGTCATTGCGACGGTGCGGGGTATTGGAGTTGCAGTCATCACTAGTAAATGCGGTGGAATCTTTGCCTTACTCTTAAGCGCATCACGTTGTTCTACACCAAATCGATGTTGCTCATCTACAACTATCAACCCTAGATCGCTAAATTCGACGCTCTGACTTAAGAGCGCGTGAGTTCCAATCACAATTCCCGCTTCACCACTGGCAGCAAGTGCCAGCGCATCTCTGCGCTCAGCCGCACTCTGCGAACCCGTAATTAAGGTAACTCGCGTTGCAACCTCTGGTGCGCCGATCATTCCACCATGGCTCAGTGGCCCCATGAGTTTTTCAATGGTTCGAAGATGTTGAGCAGCCAATACTTCAGTAGGTGCCAACAGCGCTGCTTGTCCGCCAGTATCGACAACTGCCAACATAGCGCGCAACGCAATCACAGTTTTACCCGAACCAACTTCTCCTTGAAGGAGGCGATGCATGGGATGAGCTTGTGCGAGATCACCCTCGATTTCTTGAGAAACTGCCACTTGTCCGGGAGTAAGTTGGAAAGGAAGTGATGCGTCAAAGGCGGTAAGAATGCCTCCTTGCCGAACTGGACGGGCTATTGCATCAAGGGCGCGCATTTTTTCTCGTCGACTCACTAATAAGAGTTGCAGTAAAAATGCTTCGTCGAAAGTCATCCGTTCGCGCGATTTTTCCGCACTCTCTAAATCAACCGGCTGATGAATCTGGACAAGCGCCTGCTGTAACGATGGATATTGGTGTTTATCCAAAATTTCTTGCGGAATTGGGTCTGCGATTTCATCTAGTGCACCCAGGCATAACTCAATACATTGTGCGATCTTCCAGGAAGGTAACTTCCCAGACGCGGGATACATCGGAAGATACTTTCCGGCAAAACTCTCAACTGCTGCATCGACATCGTTGCCATCGGCGATTAATTCATAATCAGGATGAGCTAGCTGTCGCTTGCCATTAAAAACTCCAACCTTTCCCGCAAATAGCCCTTGACGGCCAACTTTTAATTCCTTCTCACGCCATGCTTGATTAAAGAAAGTTAGTGAGAGTTTAGATGTGCCATCGGTGACAACAACTTCAAGCATATTTCCCTTGCGTGCTGCAAAGCGGCGAGTAGATGCGCTAAACACCTCTGCCAAAATTGTGACTTCATCACCTTCTTGTAGGGCGGCAATATCACTAAGCTCGCCACGTACTAAGTAACGTCTTGGGTAGTGATGGAGAAGGTCACCAACGGTGTGATATCCAAAGGTTCCATGAAGAGCCTTTGCAGTGCGATCGCCCAGGATGGATGAGAGTTTTGAATCAAGGGTGGCCAC
>JBEANF010000059.1:0-3961 GCA_041165585.1 Actinomycetota bacterium
AAGATGGGGCGTTTGGATACCAGACTCCTCAGGAATTCTCATCTGCCAATCCAGCTCTGCAAGCCTTAGCAACAGATATGTTGATCGCTCATCACTTGGAAGATGTCGATGTGGTGCATTCACATACCTGGTATGCAAACATGGCTGGCCACACTGCAGCGCTGCTCTACGGAAAACCTCATGTCATCAGTGCACATTCACTTGAACCTTTGCGCCCTTGGAAAGCAGATCAATTAGGTGGTGGCTACGCCATATCTTCCTGGGCTGAAAAGACTTCCTATGAGGCTGCTTCTGCCATCATCGCAGTAAGTGATGGAATGCGGGCAGATGTTCTCTCTTCTTACCCTGATATTGATCCAAGCAAGGTGGTCACTATTAGAAATGGCGTTGACGCCAACGAGTGGTCCCCCATTGATGATCCTTTGGTTGCCGAAAGCTTTGGAATTACAGGACGTTATACAATCTTTGTTGGGCGCATCACGCGCCAAAAAGGTTTGGCTCATCTGCTTCGCGCCTGGTCACAAGTTCCAGACGATTATGGACTAGTGCTCTGTGCTGGCAGCGCCGATGAAGCTGGAATTGGCGCTGAATTTGAGGATCTCGTATCACAATTACAGAAGCAGCGAAAAAATATCTGGTGGATTAAAGATATGTTGCCTAAGCCGCAACTTATTCCCCTTCTTACAGGAGCCGATCTCTTCCTCTGTCCATCAATTTATGAACCACTAGGTATCGTTAATTTAGAGGCAATGGCCTGCCAAACTGCAGTTCTAGCATCGCGCGTTGGTGGTATTCCAGAAGTTGTCGAGCATGGTGTGACTGGATTGCTTGTTGATTACACAACAGATAGCGCTACCTTTGAGAGCAATATTGCTCACGGCATTAATGAATTAATGGCAGATCCGAAGCGATTGATTGAATTTGGGATCGCCGGACGTAAGCGTGCCATTACTGAATTTGGTTGGGATGCGGTAGCAGAGGCTACTATTTCCCTCTATCGCAGCGTCCTCTAGTCGCGCGCCGTCAACGAAAAGGTGATCTACTCATGTCTCGCAAGAGCGCGCTGAATTTTGCTCTCGTTGGGCTTCTCTGGGGTATTCCCTATCTTTTTATCAAAGTGGCAGTCGATGAAGAGACTGGCTATGCCCCCGCCATTGTAGTTTTTGGTCGAGTACTAATTGGTGCCCTCATTTTGATTCCGCTTGCGATAAAAGATCGTTCAATCCTTGCTGCATTGCGTGGAATTAAATACGTGGCTTTTTACGCAGTGCTTGAAATGGTTATTCCCTGGATTCTTATTGGCACAGCCGAGCAGAAAATTTCATCAGGTCTTGCCGGGCTTTTGATTGCATCAGTTCCAATTTGGTCGACACTCATCACCTACTTTCAGGGCGATAAAGGTGCGCTTAAGGCTAATCGTGTTCTGGGTATTGGAATTGGCTTTATTGGCGTGGTACTAATCGTTGGAATTGAGAGTTTGACTGGATCTTCTGATCCGCTATCGATTGCGATGGTCATTGTTGCAGCAATTGCGTATGCCTATGCCATCATCATGATTAGAGCAAAACTGCCAGATGTATCAGGAATTGCGATCAATGGCGTTGCAATGGGGCTAACTGCAATTTTCTACCTTCCATTTACTATCGTGCTCTGGCCAGATCACACCGTTTCCACACAGGCAACACTTTCGGTGATTGCCCTCGGTGTCTTTTCTACGGGCATGGCCTTTGCCTTCTTCTTCACATTGGTGGCAGATATTGGGCCTACCAGAGCATCGCTAGTGACTTATTGGAATACTGCAATTGCCGTCGTACTTGGAGTTATTATTCTAAGTGAACCACTCACGGTTGGTATTCGTATTGGGTTGCCGCTTGTGATGCTCGGTTCATGGTTAGTTAATCGCCGCGAAAAAGTTTAAAACTTTATTTTTCAGAAAAACCTAAGCGCTCAAGTAACTTTGGATCACGCTGCCATTCCTTTGAAACCTTGACGTGCAGCCCTAGAAAAATGCGAGCACCCATTTCACGTTCAATATCTGCGCGCGCACGCATTCCTATATCTTTTAATCTCTGGCCTTTATGCCCCAGCAAAATTCCAGTCTGTGAATCGCGTTCGACATGGATCGTGGCATGAATATCAAAGAAAGGTCGGGAGCCCTTCTCTTCTCGCTCTGACATCTCATCGATAGTCACCATAATCGAGTGCGGTAGTTCTTCACGTGCATCACGCAGCGCCGCCTCGCGAATTAACTCACAGATCAATTGTGAAATATCTTGATCACTCTTCATATCGGTCGGATAGAAGGCTGGCCCCTCGGAAAGGTTCGACGAGATTAGAGAGGTTAATAAATCTATCTGGTCATGAATTGCTGCAGAGATCGGAATGATCTCATCCCAAGAAAAGCCAACTGCCAGATCGTTGATCCCTAGAAGTCGGGTTGCCAGATTTTTCTTTGAGACTAGATCGGTTTTGGTCACAAGTGCAAATTTCTTGGCTCGTGGATGCTTTGCGATTTCCTGGGCTAAGAACTCATCGCCGGCTCCAGATATTTCATCTGCTGGCAGGCACATCATGATTAGATCAACCGAATCTAAACTCTCCCCTACGACTGCGTTGAGGCGATGCCCTAATAAGGTCTTGGGCTTATGAATTCCGGGCGTATCAACTAGAACTGCTTGGAAATCCTTGCCATTGATAATTCCACGGATTGCATGACGCGTTGTATTGGGGTGCGGTGACGTAATTGCAATCTTTGATCCAACAAGAGCATTGATAAGAGTGGATTTTCCAGTGTTAGGGCGGCCGACAATAGCCACAAAGCCCGAACGAAATTCACTCATGTGCACATTCTCGCATCTAGCCAAGCGTTTTACCTAAACGAGAAGCTCCAGTGATGAGATTAATTCGATGGCATCATGAACTGAAGTGACAATTTCTGCAGCACGCTCTCCAATAAGTCGATGAGTTCCTTCAGATGTTGGTGAATTGATCGGACCTGGTATTGCCATTACGGGGCGCATCAACTCTGCTGCGTCTCGAGCGGTACGTAATGAACCGCTGCGAAAGGCTGCTTCAACCACAAGTGTGCTCTGTGAAAGAGCTGCAATAATTCGATTGCGAGTGAGAAATCGGGACGGGAAAGCTGGTACTCCTGGCATCACTTCACTAACGATTGCACCATTATCGGCGATCTCATTAAAGAGCCTCTCGTTCCCGACTGGATAGTTAATATCAATTCCGCTTGCAATGACAGCAATTGTCTGGCCCTCTGCGATGAGTGCTCCCTTATGTGCATGAGTGTCGATTCCATATGCCCCACCGCTCACAACTGTCCACTCTCTATCTACAAACCCTGCTGCAAAATCACTGGCAATTCGTGCGCCATATGGAGTTGGGTTGCGAGTTCCCACAATTGCAATCGATTTGTTCTGCAGACTTTCTACCGCGCCTCTAATTACTAAACCAATAGGTGGGGCGACTAAATCATTGAGTTGGATTGGCCATTGCTCATCTGTAGGTGAGATAAATGTTCCACCCGCAGAGATAATCGATTCGTTGAGCCGATCCGGATGGATTAACTTTCCTAATGCCTTCTCACCCTTACTCGATTTGTAGAACCCATCCTTGATGCGAAGTAGCGTCTCTTCAGCTCCCTGGCAGGCAATCTCATGCATCCAGAAAGTGCTTCCTCCTTCGATGGCGGCAAAGAGTTGTAGACGAGCCATCTTCTCCGCACTCAAGAGATACCTCCCTCACGTAATCCATATGCTTGTGTCACATCATGCAAAGTAGGTTGGTTACGCCCTGCAAGATCAGCCAGAGTCCAACTCAGGCGAATTACTTTATGCAGCCCTCGGGCAGTCAATTGTTCGCGATCAAGTTCGTCATGGAGAAAATTCATTCCCGCACGGTCTGGTTTAAAGTCAGTGCGAAGTGAACGAGCTGGAATCTGACTATTGAG
>JBEANF010000060.1:0-4025 GCA_041165585.1 Actinomycetota bacterium
TAGATGATGCAACTTGCACGAGTAATCAACTCAGTTTTCAGGCGGTTATTCCTTATTGCAGTGGAACATCCGACATCAATTGTCTGGAGGAAGTTGGTGCAATCAAGGAAGACGGCACAAGAATCATTGGGGAATTTAAGCAATATTTCCCGCTGAAGGCTCAGAATGAATTCGCTGGTAACCCTGATTATCAACTTCCCTCTGGAACATCGGGCTCCCTATTTACCTTCGCAAATCTTGCCCATAAGGGTGGAGATCAGTATTTTGCCTCATTCCAAATGACTGGCTCGGTAAATAAGTCCAACCGACGAGCAGGTCTGGGTGGATTCTCTGCGCGAATTACTCCAGTTCAACTACAGAGCGCACCCTCAATCACGGGTAGTTGCGGAGATGGCGCGAATTGTCCTGATGCTGGCTGGGCATATAACACGATGACCAAAAAGTGGGGCGCACAGGCATCTGGTTTTGATGGCGTTCACTCATGCGCTGCCACCTCTGCCAAAGACACGATGTGCGCTCAGCGTTTTAGCTTCCCTGAAAATGTTCGCTTTTATTTGAAAGTTCGCTTAAATATTGCTCCAACTGGTTGGCTGCATGGAAGATTTGCCGATCCAACAGTTGATATTGCAACTTCTGATCGAATTACGAAGATCTCGGTCGAAGCATTGCCGGTTCGAGTGCCTATTGTTTACAAATCTTACCTTTGGAAAGATATGCCAGCTGAAATTAAATCAGCCTACAATGAGCAGTCTGGCCTGTTTAATCTAGGATCTAGTGGAAGTTTCACGCGAATTCCTGGTTCTCACTTTGAGACTGACCCTTTAAAGAGAAATATGATCAGCTCCCCATCCCCATCAGGAGGTTCGGGAATCGAAGAACTCAAAACCTGGCTTCCTGTAGTGGCAGATAAGGCAACTTCAATGCCCTCCATGTGGAGTGTTAGATCTTTGCGTGAAGAGGAAAAATCTGGAGCCAATAAGTGTTTTGACAGCGCAACTCAATTAACTGGATTAGTTACAACAAATGCAACTCAATACTCTGCTGGCCCTCCTAGCTTTGATAAGGCAGAGGGAACATTGGTCTACAAAGTTGCAGCTCCGCACTTCGCTTCAAATGGCGATGTCTTTAAAGGTCGATATAACTTAACTATGCGCTCTGATATCGCACGTTGTGTCTATGGCTTCTCGAAGGCACCAATTAAGGCCGAACTATCCATTGTCAGTGCAGATGGCAGCCCTCAATTAGCGACAACAGTTCTCGGTGAAAAGAATGGTTGGGTGTATCTCAGCGCTGCCAACTTTGAATTCTCAGCCCCTGTGATTAAGGCAAAACTGACACAAGAAGTTGTGGTGGAGCCAACCCCAACTCCAACCCCAACTCCGTCAGCAACCACCAAACCTGTTGTCAAGAAAACAACAATTACCTGCGTTAAAGGCAAATCCATAAAGAAAGTTACTGCAGTCGCCCCTAAGTGCCCTTCCGGATATAAAAAGAAGAGTTAATCTATGTCTCTCATGAGAAATAGATTCTTTCAGTCGATTGTGGCGATCTCGGTTGTATATCTTGCCATCGTATTTCTCATCTCTCAAAGCCCGGCTGGAGATAGCAAGGCGATATCTGACAAACTCGTCGAGATGAGCCCTGATAATCGTCTAGATCTTCTTATTCAAATTACCGGCGTGAATCCTCTTGAAGGAACTGCGCAAGCGCGTGTATTGCCGTGGCCACAGTCTGATGACATTGGCTATCAATTTAAGAGCGGTTGGGTCCCAAGCCAGAATGTTTCTATTCACGTTGACTCGGTCATCGGTGCAAGTAACGGTGGAACTAGCGTGTATGAATTTGAAAAAGAGATTCCAACGGGCGGTTTTAACGTGCAAATTGATGAGCAACCTGGCGCTGGTACTCGATCCAAAGTGAGTTGGTATCCACTAGATCTCTATAACTTTGAGATTCCAATCAGCGTGATCGGCGAAGAGTCCTCGCTCAATATCTTGCCTCAGGATTACACAAAGAATATCGATACCTTTGATATCAAGATGACTCATGGATTGTGGTCAGATCCAGTTAAGACTGTTACTCTCGATGATGAGAAATCATTTGATCTGGCAGTCGATGAATTTACTAATGGTCAGTCTTCGACCGTTTTTACTGCCACACGTTCAAATTCAACCAAGTTACTCGTCGTCATAATTTTGCTCCTGATGGTTACCGCGATGGCTTCGGTTGCCATTTTGACCCAGATGGTTGTCACAGGTCGCCGCCCGCCTTCACTGACTTCACTCACCTGGACCGCAGCACTTACTTATTCATTGATTTCTCTGCGCGGCTTGATGCCAGGTGATCCACCCATCGGCATCTTCGTCGACAAGCTCTTCTATTTCCCATCCTTGATCCTGACCCTCATCTGCTCACTCTGGGTTC
Organism: Actinomycetota bacterium; assembly: GCA_041165585.1. GTDB lineage: Bacteria > Actinomycetota > Actinomycetes > Nanopelagicales > Nanopelagicaceae > Planktophila. The sequence continues at coordinate 2,425 of JBEANF010000060.1, forward strand.
TGGTCACATGGGTACGCCGTGATGACTTCTTGGCCTAGGGTGCTTCCTTAACTCTCAGATCTTCCGCGTGTTGATGTGGGGCAATCTCGATTTTTACCGGGATTTGGGGTTATAAGAGGCCGATTTCCCTTAAGAGGGGGGCCTGCCTTAGACTCACCCTTCGGTCCAGACGAGAATCCACAGGATTTGAAGGCTGACCACCCATGTTCGTTTTATGAGATAACAGAGAAGAAGGTAATTTTTTGGCTAGCAAAGATGGCGCCATCGAAATTGAAGGCGTTGTAGCTGAAGCACTACCTAACGCAATGTTTCGCGTAGAACTAACAAATGGACACAAGATCTTGGCACACATCAGTGGAAAGATGCGAAAGAACTACATTCGTATCCTCCCTGCTGACCGTGTGATCGTAGAACTCAGTCCATATGACCTCACGCGAGGTCGCATTATCTATCGTTACAAGTAACAGAGGGAGCACGACTATGAAGGTTAATCCAAGCGTGAAGAAGATTTGCGATAAGTGCAAAGTCATTCGCCGCAAGGGTCGCGTCATGGTCATTTGCGAAAACCTTCGTCACAAGCAACGTCAGGGATAAAAACAAGTACGCGTGATGCGACTTAAGTAAGAAATTACTTAAGACTCTCGGACCGGTAGGCCGAGACTCAACGCTAGATTGATTTCAATCAGTGGTGAGAGGCATTGCGGAGGACCTCCGGATACAGATCGGTTGAATAAATGGCACGTTTAGTTGGTGTCGATCTTCCACGCGAAAAGCGTGTTGAGATTGCACTCACCTATATTTTCGGAATGGGTCTTACCCGTTCCCATGAAACACTCGCAGCTACTGGCATTAGCCCAGATACTCGCGTAAAGGATCTGCAAGAAGCAGAACTCGCACAGCTTCGTGAATACATCGAAGCCAATTACAAGATTGAGGGCGATCTTCGCCGCGAAATCGCTGGCGACATTCGTCGTAAAGTTGAAATTCAGAGCTACCAAGGTATTCGTCACCGCAAGGGACTTCCTGTACGTGGTCAGCGCACACATACCAACGCACGTACGCGTAAGGGTCCTCGTAAAGCAATTGCTGGTAAGAAGAAGGTGACTAAGTAATGGCCGCTCCTAAGTCAAAGACCGCTGCCGCAACAAAGGGCAAGGTAAAGATTCGTAAGAAAGAGAAGAAGAACATTGCTGTCGGTAAGGCTTTCATCAAGTCAACCTTCAACAACACCATCATCTCTATCACTGACCCAACCGGCGCTGTTATCTCTTGGGCATCATCTGGCCAAGTTGGTTTCAAGGGCTCACGTAAGTCGACTCCATTTGCCGCACAGCTCGCAGCAGAAGCAGCAGCTCGTCGCGCACAGGAGCATGGCTTGAAGAAAGTAGATGTTTTCGTAAAGGGACCAGGTTCCGGACGCGAAACTGCAATCCGTTCATTGCAAGCAGCAGGCCTAGAAGTTGGAGCCATCTCTGATGTCACTCCAGCTCCACACAACGGCTGCCGCCCACCGAAACCACGTCGAGTTTAAGGAAGGAAGAGAATAAATGGCTCGTTATACCGGAGCAGACTGCAAGCGTTGCCGTCGCGAAAAAGTAAAG
>JBEANF010000061.1:0-4598 GCA_041165585.1 Actinomycetota bacterium
CAAGTTGCTGTTCCTTGGGAGAATGATTTTCAACGTACGCGACTTTCACATTCGATGGAGTGCGCCCAGATAGGTCGCGAACTCGGAGAATCACTCGGCGCAGATCCGGATTTACTTGAGACTGCATGTTTATCTCATGATTTAGGCCATCCACCATTTGGTCATAATGGCGAAGAAGCACTAGCAGAAATCGCACAAGAGTTTGGTGGCTTTGAAGGAAATGCGCAGAGCTTTAGATTATTGACTCGAATAGAGGCAAAAACAGTCGATGGAAAGGGAAAGTCGGTCGGCCTAAATCTAACTCGCGCCAGTTTGGATGCGGCAACTAAATATCCTTGGCCACGCAGCGTTAATCCTCGCAAATTTGGTGTCTATGACGACGACGTTGAGATATTTAATTGGGTTCGCCAAGGTGCCCCCGATGGTCGTCGATGTATCGAAGCACAGATCATGGATTGGTCTGATGATTGCGCATATTCAGTACACGATTTAGAGGATGCAATATTTGTTGGCACAGTCAAGGTTGATGATTTTGAAAGAGACTTTGACACCTTGTATACCGAGATGATCACAAGTTATAGATCGGATGCAACAAAAGACGAAGTTGCAAATGCCTTGACTCGATTGCAATCACTTTCTTGCTGGCCACGAGATTATGATCGTTCACATCGGTCGTTGGCACGGTTAAAGGATTCAACATCGCAACTTATTGGTCGTTTTGTACTGGCTGCAGAGATGCGCACGCGTGAAGTGCATGGTGCAGGATCGCTGATGCGTTATGAAGCAAATCTTGAGATTCCTCGTGAACAACGGATCGAAGTCGATTTTCTCAAGGCTATTGCGGGGCACTATCTAATTAGCGCTGATGCTTCGCAAGAAAGATATATTGGCCAGCAAAAACTGATCGCAGAACTTGTTGAAATGCTCTATGCCAAGGCACCGGGTGCCCTTGATCCAATTTTTCTCGATGATTGGGCTCTGGCCGCTGATGAGAGCGCAAAGATGCGTGTAGTCATCGATCAGATCTCTTGCCTGACAGATCCTGGGGCATACGCTCTCCATGCTCACTTGCGTGGCTAATTAGATAGAGTGGGGATATGGCCGGTCGCATAAAAGATGAAGATGTTCAACACATCCGCGACCATGCACCGATTGATGATGTAGTCGGCGAGTACGTACAACTTAAATCTGCAGGTGGAGGGCAGAAGAAGGGTTTATGCCCCTTCCATGATGAGAAATCTCCGTCGTTCCACGTCACTCCGAGTAAGGGTTACTTCCACTGTTTTGGCTGCCAGACTGGTGGAGATGTCATTGCATTCTTGATGAAGATTGACCACTTGAGCTTTACTGAAACAATCGAACGCCTGGCAGATCGCATTGGATACACATTGCGCTATGAAGAAAGCGGTAGCGCTCCGTCGGGGCCATCGGTTAATCGATCACGATTAGTTGCAGCTAACGCACTTGCTGCATCATTTTTTCAAGAGCAACTCAACACATCTCCAGATGCAGCACACGGTCGAGATCTGCTGACCAAGCGAGGATTTGATAGAGCCGCCTGCCAAACTTTTGGCGTGGGTTATGCCCCCGATTCATGGGATGCGCTCACAAAATATCTTCGCGCAGCTGGCTACAGCATTGAAGAACTTGAACTCGCTGGACTATCCAAAATGGGAGAACGTGGCCCCATCGATAAATTTAGAAATCGTTTGACGTGGCCAATCAGAGATATCTCAGGAGATGTCGTTGGATTTGGCGCGCGTAAATTAGCCAGCGATGAGGAAGATCAAGGACCGAAGTATCTGAACACCTCCGAAACACCTATCTATAAGAAGAGCCAAGTTCTCTATGGCCTTGATATGGCAAAGAAAGAGATTGCAAAGAAGAGACAAGTAGTAATCGTCGAAGGCTATACCGATGTAATGGCAGCACATTTAGCCGGTATCACTACTGCAGTTGCAACCTGTGGAACCGCCTTTGGTGCAGACCACATCCGAATCATTCGTCGCCTGCTGATGGATGATGATGCATTTCGTGGTGAGGTGATCTTTACCTTTGACGGTGATGCAGCCGGACAGAAAGCTGCCATGCGAGCATTTAGTGAAGACCAAAAATTTGTTACCCAAACCTTTGTCGCCGTTGAACCAGAAGGTTTAGATCCGTGCGATCTACGGCAAATTAAAGGCGATCTTGCATTACGTGATTTGATCGCCAAACGGGTTCCACTATTTGAATTTGCCATACGAACAGAACTTAAATTGCATAACTTGGCCACTGCCGAAGGTCGCATTAACGCACTTCATGCCACTGCACCCTTAGTTGCCCAAATACGTGACAAGTCGTTACGACCAGAGTACTCACGATTGCTTGCAGGTTGGTTAGGTGTCGAAGTTGAAATTGTTACAGCTGCCGTTGCACAAGGAGCGCGCAAGGTAAATGCAACGCAAACTGAACCTGAAGTAGAGGGCGTGGATCAATCGTGGCGTCCACATCCTCAGGAACCACGTCTACTTCTTGAGCGCGAAGTGCTTAAGGCGCGCTTACAGATGCCTGATCTAGTGACGGCATGGTCTGAGATTGAAGCATCAGCCTTTACTCATCCGGCCTACGTCGAGATGAAGCGGGTAATTGACTCACACTCCTCATCAACAATTCAGATTGATGAAATTGCAGATGAGCGAATGAAGACATTGTTCACTGAACTCAGTGTCGAGCCGATTCGCTCTGATGGTGAAGTATCGGCTAGATATATCGAGAGCATCGTTGCGCGTTTACGTGAAGTAGGAATAAGTCGCGCTATCGCTGATTTAAAATCGAATTTACAACGCCTGAATCCTGTAGAAAATGCTGAAGAGTACAACGCAACATTTGCCTCTTTGGTGGCCCTTGAGACCACACGGCGAGGTCTGCACGAATTGGCAATAGGCTCGCTCTAGCGCCTTCGATTTTCACCCACCCGCATCAGTGCGGTAGAGTCTGCGCTCTGCACCATTCCCTCATAGCTCAACGGCAGAGCAGCCGACTGTTAATCGGCAGGTTCTTGGTTCGAATCCAAGTGAGGGAGCACAATCTTTAAAAATGCGCTCAGCCAACCCACAGAGTAAATTCAGCATCGCGATCCAGGATGGTGATTATGTCAATGAAGAGATTTAAAAGCCCTGCTCAATTAAGCGCTGCGTTTCTGATTGGCGCAGTTGTGGCAGGTGGCGTGGCAACGGCTGCGACGACTTCCAATTCTTCTGTAATCACAGCCTGTGCAGATAAGCGAACCGGTGCGCTCTTTATCTCATCCACTGGCTCATGTTCATCAAATCGCACCTTAGTTGAAATAGGAAGCTCTGGAATGAATGCCAAGGCTATCTCTTCCTTGGTGACTCCATCTGTTGTATCAATCTCGGTCACTTCTGTTGCTGGAAGTGGAACCGGATCAGGATCGATCTATCGCAGTACTTCTTCGACTAGTTACATCATCACAAATAACCATGTAATTGAGAGCGCAGTAACTACCGGGACCATCAAAGTTGAATTCACCAATGGTGACCAAGTTTCTGCAACTATTGTTGGTCGCGATCCTATGTATGACTTAGCAGTACTAGCCATAAAGACTGGCAACCTTCCAACAATTGCGCTAGGTGATTCCTCAAAGGTAAGTGTCGGCGATCCTGTTTTGGCAATTGGATCTCCACTGGGGCTTGCAAGCACAGTAACTAGTGGAATCGTCTCGGCCCTCAATCGCCCAGTTGCTGCCGGAGACCTCGGCAATGAATCTTTTGTAAATGCAATTCAGACAGATGCTGCCATTAATCCAGGAAACTCTGGTGGAGCACTGGTTGATGCGCGAGGCCGGATCATCGGTGTGAATTCAGCAATTGCAACTCTCTCTTCTGGTGGGGCAAGCGGCTCCATCGGTTTGGGATTTTCAATTCCAATAAATGAAGCAAAGCGCGTGATTGATGAAATCATCTCAACTGGTAAATCAACACGTCCACTTCTTGGGGTTGAGTTAGATCAGAACTTCACTGGTATTGGTGCACGGATTCTGCGCATCACAGATGGCGGGGGAGCCCAGAAGGCAGGAATCCCGGCAGGGTCGGTGATTCGCTCGATCGATGGAGTAAAAATTACAGATCGAGTGTCGGCAATTGTAAGAATCCGCTCATATGTTCCTGGAGCCACAGTCACCGTTGTTGTTGATCTACCTAACGGCGGCGGTAGCAGCTCATTCCGAGTAACTCTCGGTTCTGCTCCATCCATGTAGAGTGCTGCTATGGCGCTCTACCAACTCAAGATCTCACTTCCTGATCGACCAGGATCTCTGGGCACGATTGCATCAGCTATCGGTGCTGCCGGATGTGATATTCGTTCATTGAGCGTTCTCGAATCTAGTGATGGCGTTGGTTATGACAACATTCTGGTGGCAGTACCAGGCACTGATCCGACAGATCTCGTTGATGTGCTCTCAGCAATCGGGGGAGTTTCGGTAATCTCAATCGAGCCAGTTACTTCGTAACGCTAGCTCCTGCCGATGGCAGAGATGTGAAAAATCGCGGTGCTTTATAGCCGGCGGCTATGAACGATTTATTTATTTCACTCTGAAT
>JBEANF010000062.1:0-4418 GCA_041165585.1 Actinomycetota bacterium
ATGGGCCTAGAGCGAACTTTGATGGTTCGCCACGGAATTACCGACATGCATGACATTGTTGAAGGCGATTTGAGATTTACTCGTCAGTTTGGAGTGGGCTTGTAATGCGCGCACCACTGTCGTGGATTAGAGAATTTGTTGAGATACCGTCGTCAATCTCTGCCGAAAGTATCGCAGAAGCTTTGATCAGAGTTGGATTCGAAGTTGAGGAAGTAATCACTACAGGGGCAAATCTCAAAGGCCCGCTGGTCTTCGGAAAGGTACTCTCCATTGAAGAGATCACCGAGTTTAAGAAGCCAATTCGATATGTTGGATTAGATTGCGGTGAGGGATCGACGCGTTATGTGATCTGTGGTGCACGTAATTTTGAGGTCGGAGATATAGTCTGCGTGGCATTACCGGGGGCAGTACTTCCTGGAGATTTTTCAATTGCAGAGCGCGAGACGTACGGCAAAATCAGCAACGGAATGATCTGTTCTGCCAAGGAACTTGGTTTGGGGGATGATCACTCAGGGATTATGACTTTCTCTGAGACTTTTGCACCGATGGGATCAGATGCCATCACTGGTTTACAGATCAACGATGTGATCTTTGATGTCGCTGTAAATCCAGACCGCGGTTACGCATTGAGTATTCGTGGCATCGCCCGCGAAGTCGCAGCTGCACTGGGTCTTTCATATACAGATCCAGTTGACACTCTTCGTGGATTGTCTTTTAAGGAAACTGGCAAAGGAGTAAGCGCAAAGATTGCAGATCCGTCGACTGCCTCAGTTTTCTATCTTCGTACCCTGACTAATTTTGATCCGACGGCGACAACTCCTCTTTGGATGCGCCGTCGTATTGAAAAAATGGGTATGCGTTCTATTTCATTAGTAGTAGATGTGACTAACTACGTCATGCTCGAGTTAGGTCAACCATTACATGCTTTTGATAAATCAAAAATCAAGGGTGGCCTCACCATCAAGCGCGCAGGCAAGGCAGCACCATTTACAACCTTGGATGGTCAAGTTCGCCAACTACATCCTGAAGATCTCATGGTCTGGGATGACGAGCAGCCACTTGCACTTGCTGGAACAATGGGCGGGGCATCATCTGAGATATCTGAGACGACAACTGAAATTGCTCTGGAGGCAGTCCGCTTTGATCCAGTTTGCATTGCCAAAAACTCACGGCGCCACAAGCTCTCATCCGAGGCATCTCGACGCTTGGAGCGAAGTGTTGATCCATCACTTGCCGAATATGCATCTGCTCGATTTGTGCAGTTATTAACAGAGAACAGTTCGGCCCAACATGTGGCAACGGTGGTCGATGGCCAACCGCGCTTTGCGCCGGTATTAAAACTTGATCCCGCATATATTTCTAGCATTCTCGGATTAGAAGTTGCTCCATCAAAGATTGCCGAAACGCTTCGCTTGGTGGGCTGTGATGTCAACGAAGAGACATTTGAGGTTGACCCTCCTTCATGGCGCTGGGATCTTTTGACACCAGCAGATTTGGCCGAGGAGGTAGCACGCATGATTGGCTACGATCAGATTCCATCGCTACTGCCACCGCGCCCAGTCCATGCAACTTTGACGTCAGCTCAGAAGCGTCGCCGTGCAATTGCAACGATGCTGGCTGCTCGTGGATTAGCTGAAGTTCAAACATTTCCGTTTACCAACCAAGAAACTATCGACTTCATGGGTTTTGTTGGTGAGAGAGCATCTACCTACAAGATTGCCAATCCAATGTCTGAAGAGTTTCCCCTCATGCGGGTGCATCTCGTTCCTGGGTTAATCGAGGTTGCAGCTCGCAACATTTCACGCGGAGCAAAGGATTTTGCAATATTTGAAATGGGTTCCATCTTTAGAAGCTCCCAGAAGTTAATTGACGGAGTATTTCCTGAGATCGGAGAGCGTCCATCAGAGAAGACAATCAAAGAGATTTACGCCAGCGTTCCGCCGCAAGGTTTTCATGTTGCCGGACTGCTCGTGGGCAAAGTTGAAAATGAAGATTGGCAGGGTACAGCCCGATCATATGGTTGGCAAGATGCGATTGCAGCAGCAACCGATATTCTTGATCTCTGTCATCTCGAATGGTCTATTGCGCGAAGTGAATTTGCGCCATGGCATCCGGGACGATGTGCAGAGCTGATTGTTGATGGAAGAGCGGTTGCACATGCAGGCGAACTCCATCCTCGGATCATCGCAAAATACGGTTTGCCCCCACGTAGCTCTGCATTCGCTGTTGCGCTGAGTGCTCTGCCAGAATCCTCGAGAGTACGTCCGGCTACGGTCGGCACAATGCCAGCAGCACTACAGGATGTTGCACTCATTGTTGATGAAAAGATTGCAGCAGCCGATGTTGAGTTAGCTCTTCGTCACGGAGCAGGACCGTTACTTGAATCCATTACGCTCTTTGATCGATACGACAAGCTAGGCGATGGAAAGGTCTCACTCGCCTTTGCCCTGGTCTTTCGTGCCCCTGATCGCACTCTCACTGGAGCGGAAGTGTCTGGATTGCGAGAGGCCGCGGTGGCGCGAGCAGCCAGCGCGACTGGAGCTGTTCTTCGGACTGCATAAATATGCATATTGATGCATATTTATAAATTTTGGTTTATAATAGTCCCATGAAGATAGGAATCGTTGGTGGTAGCGGTTATGCCGGGGGAGAGCTTCTTCGCATACTCTCCGGCCATCCTCTTTTCGAGGTTGCAGTCGTCTCGGCACATTCCAACGCTGGAGAAGAGATCGCCTCGGTTCATCCGAACTTGACCTCATTTTCCGATCGTAAGTTTTCGCCTTTCACCCCAGAAGCATTTAAAGAGTGTGATTTAGTCTTTTTAGCGCTTCCTCATGGTGAATCTGCCTCGGCCGTGAGTGCAATCTCAACCATTAAATCTACGATGAAATTTGTAGATATAGGTGCCGACTTTAGATTAGAAAATCCAGCAGATTGGGAGAGGTACTACGGTGGCGTTCATGCCGGTCACTGGGTCTACGGGTTGCCAGAAATCAAAGGAAAAAAAGTAGAGATCGAATCTGCATCTCGTATCGCCAACCCTGGATGCTATGCAACGGCCACAGCCCTAGCTCTCACACCGCTGGCGCACTTTTCGCGTCTTGATGATGTGGTCGTAGTTGCGGCATCCGGAACCTCAGGTGCCGGCCGATCTCTCAAGAGTAATTTATTAGCAAGTGCAATTATAGGGTCAATGAGTTCATATAAATTTGGAGGAGTGCATCAGCACACGCCAGAGATTGAACAATGCGTTGGCAAGGCAAGCGGTAAAGAGGTGAAGATTTCATTTACGCCAATGCTGGCTCCTATGGTGAGGGGAATTCTTGCCACCATTACCGCTAAGCTAGATGAATTCATTTCAACTGATGAGTTAAGAAATCATTTTGTTGATTATTATCAGAATCAACCATTTATTCGCGTGTTAGCAGATGGCCAGATGCCTGCAACCGCTTCAGTCCATGCAACAAATAGTGCACATATTCAAGTGGCAGTTGATTCACACACGAAGCGAGCCATAGTTTCCATTGCGATCGACAACCTAGGCAAAGGAGCCGCAGGCCAGGCAGTACAAAATGCCAACATCATGTGCGGTATCGATCAAGTTTCGGGATTGTCGATTCAAGGGATCGGCATATGAGTTCGATACTGGTCGTTAAATACGGTGGCCACGCTATGACCGATGAATCTGGTCAATTCGCCGCTGCTATCTCTGCTGCTATGGCGCATGGGCTACGAGTTGTGGTTGTGCACGGGGGTGGTCCGCAGATTAATGCAAGCATTGCTGAGCAGGGTATAACCCCTCGATTTATTGGTGGGTTCAGATATACAGACAGTCAAACTCTTGAAGTTGTTGAAGATGTCCTAACAAGACAAGTAGGGCCGGCGATTGCTGACCAACTCAACTCTCATGGAATTGCTGCCAAGGCTCTTTCCGGCCGATCAATTATCGCAGCGTCCAAGCTCACACATTTAGTCGATGGCACCCCTGCCGATCTTGGCTTTGTAGGGGAGGTCAGCTCAATAAGTACGGTTGAAATTCTCGATGTACTTGAATCAGGAAAGTTGCCTGTGATTTCCCCAGTTGCATCCGAGGTGGGAACCGGGCATGCGCTCAATATCAATGCAGATTTGGCAGCGGCTGCAATTGCTGGTGCCCTCGATGCAGAAGCGCTAGTTGTAATGACAGATGTAGCGGGAATTTACAGAAGTTGGCCCGACAAGACTTCACTGATTGATTCCATTACTGCTCATGAACTCCATGAGATCAAGGACTCATTCACAGATGGAATGGCACCAAAAGTTGCTGCTTGTCTTGAAGCCCTTAACCATGGAGCGCGCGCAGTTCGAATCATCGACGGCACAGATCCTCAGGCGTTTGCACTGGCGTTAGACAATACAGGTGGAACGTTGGTGACTGC
>JBEANF010000063.1:0-27540 GCA_041165585.1 Actinomycetota bacterium
AGCGATAACGTTGCAACATATGGGCCGACTAAGACCGCCGCGAGCGCTCCTCCCAACAAGTGGCCACTTGTTCCAGCAGCGACTGGGAAGTTGAGCATCTGAACTGCGAAGATAAAGGTGGCGGTAAGGCCGGCAAGTGGCGCAGTCTTCTCATCCAGTGAACGGGCAGCTCCCTTAAGGCAGGCACCAACGCCCACGGCTGAGAGCGCAGCGAAGGAGGCCGAGGTCGGAATATCGATAAATCCGTCAGGGATATGCATGGCATAAGGTTAATGCAAATCATTCGCATCTGCTATTTGAGTGCAGTTGGCACGCACGGATTACCCAGTAATCCCAGGCAAATGGGAGCCGTCAGGGCTACAGTGCGCATCACAGGCGCTACATGCCCCTACGACGGGAGGTTCTCATGAGTAACGATGACAACCAAGATGATCGCGATGAGATCGTCACCGAAGAGATGTTGTGGGATCGCATCCCACAGACCGAAGGCGAAGCTCGCGCAGAGACATATTACGAACTCAGCGCTCGCATCTTTGCACGCGGTCAATATGACGAAGCGCTCGCGCTAGCTGAGACAGCTCGTGATATTTATGCTGAGATGGGTGCAAGTGCGCCTAATGAAGGATTAGCTCAGGCATATTCTGCAATTGGTTACAACCTTAATCAACTCAAGCGCATTGATGAAGCCGCAACTGCAATGAGCAAAGCCGTTGAACTTTTGCGTGAAAGTAAATCACCGATTGCGCTAGAGCTCGCTTGCACGCTAGGTGAGTGGTGGTACAGCTCAAAGAAGTACAACGAAGTAGTTGCAACAATGACAGAGTGTGCACAAGAACATTTAGTTGATGGTAATCAAATCGGTGCCGCCAATGATCTTCATCTGCTTGGAATGGCATATCGCGAACTTAAACAATATGCCGAAGCGCTCGAAGCATTTAAAGAGGCCCGCGGAATTTTCAAGGGCGAGAAAGAAGTCCTTCATGTTGCACGATGCGATCAGAAGATTGCCTCGTGCTACAACTGGTTGGGCGATGGCGAAAAAGCGATGGAAGCAGCCCGTAAAGCGGTCGATGTCTTTGAGACGGCCCATGATCATCGCCGCGAAACATTCGCGCTCTTTGAATATGGCAAGGCTGAAATTCTCCTTGGTAAGTTAGAAGAAGGGCTGGCTACACTTGATGGCGTCCTTCAGATAATTGCTGAAGATGAGCCAAAAGACTTTGAATTTATCCTTGATATTGAGAGCCGCATGGTTGAGGTAATGCGCGCACTCGGTCGCATCGATGAGGCAAACGAAGTCGAACGTCGCTTACTTGCGGTGCGCGAGGCGCTCGGCCAAGTTGAAGATCAGTAAAGACTTACACCTGACGCGGTAGATGCTGCAGTGCCCAGTGGTACATCGCAATCGCACCCGCCGCTGATGCATTCATTGAACGCGTTGATCCATACTGCTCGATAGCGTAGAGAACTTCGCAGACAGCCACTCCTTCATCCGACATACCAGCACCTTCTTGACCAAAGAGCAGTACACATTTTTCGGGAAGTTCTGCCCCTTCTAAATGCTTAGATGATGGGACGTTATCAATTCCGATAATTGGAAGTTCGTTTTCCTTACACCACAAAGCGAAGTCAGCAATTGTCGGATGGTGTATGACGGTGAGATAGCGATCTGTCACCATGGCACCGCGTTTATTCCAATCGCGTTTTCCTACGATGTGAACAGCGCTGACGTTAAAGGCATTTGCAGTGCGAACAACAGAACCGATATTGAGATCGTGTTGCCAGTTTTCGATTGCAATTTGTAGGCTATGGCGCTTGGTATTGAGATCGGCGACAATTGCCTCAACGCTCCAATATCGGTACTTATCCAAGACATTTCTTCTATCGCCATTTTCAAGTAAGTCAGGATCGTATTGATCTCCTGTTGGCCACGGCTTTTCATGTGGCCCTACACCCACGACTGGGAAAAATTCACCAGGCCCGATGGTTGCAGGAGTCTTAATTTCCATGAGCAAACCCTAAACTAGGAGAGAGCAATCGCATATTCGCCCCTTGAATGGAGTCATCATGAAGACTGTATTCCACATTGCCTTTGGAATTCACCTGCTATCAATCCTCGGTGTATTGGCCTTATTGGTCGTCTCTTACAAGAAATCGCCACGGGCGCTCAATCCCGGAGTTCTTCATAGCGCTGCAACAGCACTAGTTGCAGGCGTTGTCATGGTGGGCACATGGAGCGCAGCTCACGAGACTGAGATTAACCATATGAAGGTCGGCGTTAAATTCTTAATTGTCCTGGCAATCCTGGTTATTGGTTACAACAGTCTGCGTACGAAGGTATTTACCCAAAAGACATTTGCTCTAATGTTGGGGCTTACAGTTACCAACATTTTGCTTGCTTATCTCTGGTAAATGTTTTTTAAAATGGAGAGGATCATCTCAGCATCTCTTGCTGCCCTTGTACTTTGCGTACTTGGCAGCTTTCCTGTTGCTGCCTTTGATCCGATTCGAGCCAATACAGTCTTCTCAAAATTGGCTGCAGATCCAAAACTTAAAAATCCATCTGTAATTTTGATCGATGCCAGCACCAATGACGTCGTCTTTGAAGCAAACTCATATGCCATGCGTAAACCTGCATCTACCCTAAAACTTTTGGCGGGTGTATCGGTTGCGCGGTATTTAGATCCTGAAATGCGTTTTCAAACATCGCTTGCACTATCTGATCAACCCAATTCCGTAGTCATTCAGGGAGATATGGATCCATGGACAACATTTAATGCAGCAAATGCCAAACGTCTGGGGCAGACATCATTGAAGTATCTGGCATATCGCGCGCACACTGAATTAGAGGCACAAGCCGGTGCACCGGTAAAGAAGATGACTATTTATTACAACGGTATTTATGACAGCGAAGCAAAGGGTATGAAGGTCTATCTCAAGACGCGCAAGGTATATGCGATTATTAAACCAGTCTCGGCGATAGAGGCACAGAATCTAACTTCTGAGCCTGTGATCAATAGCGCTTCGCCAACCGTGCATCAGATGACACATTTCTTCATGCAATGGAGCGATAACGTGCTTTCTGAACGTCTCTCGCGTCTGGCTGCAAAGGCTGCAGGTTTTAAATCAAATGCCGAGGGTATTTCTGAGGTGTACAAGAGCGTTTTAGCAGAGATGGAGATCGACTCTTCCAAGCTTGTTGTCAAAGATGGCAGTGGGCTCTCGCATGAGAATCGATTGACTGCACGTCTACTTGGTGAACTCCTCATCAAAATTCACAAGGATCCAAAATACGAAGCAATTATTGAGAGTCTGCCAGATGGTGGAATTAATGGAACTCTTAATGAGAGATTTTTGGAGACTGCGCCACAAGCAGTTGGCTTAGTTCACGCTAAGACCGGAACTCTCAACGGAACTGTGAGCTTGGCTGGATATATCGAATCCGGAGATCGTGAATACATATTTGTTGTTATCGCAGACAAATTATCAAGAACATATTCGGCAGCAAAAGTCGCACGCGATACTTTGGATAGGTACCTTGGAAGAATTGCTATTCCACTTGAACCGATCGTGGAGACGACAACAGCAGTTAATTCGATAGGACCTTAATTGAGCCGCCATAACAGGCGACCCAGGTGTTCTGTGATAGAGCATCGAAGGTAATACCAATTGGTTCATTGCAGACCTTTATGGTCTGAATCAATTTAAGGTCGGAGGCGCGCACCTTCGACATTGTGCCGCTGCCAAAGTTGACGACGTAGAGCGCTGAACCATCTGCAGAAATATCTAAGCTACGCGCGGCCTTTCCGGTACTTACAGTTTTAATCAACTTTCCTGCCACAAGGTCCCAGGCTGCGACTTTGCCCGAGATATTCAGGGTCACATATAGAGTCTTTTCATCTGGGGAGAGAACAATGGCACGTGGATTTGATCCGACTGGGATAAAGGTCTTTGAGAAATCACGCAAATCAATACGATGGACTCCAGCGCCACCCATCTCAGCAACATAGGCGAAAGTGCTCTCTTTGGTTATGGCTATTCCACGTGGATAGCGACCAATTTTGATGTTACGTATCGTCTTGCCGGTTTCAACAGAGATGATTGTGACTGTATATGAGCACCAATTACTGACGAGGATGTACTTGTTGTCTGGAGTTACCTTCACAACTTTTGGAACAGAACCAACGGGATAGATCGCGTCAATTGTGTAATTGCTTAATTTTATGCGACTTAAGAAACTGGTGTCATATCCATCTGCAGGACTGCATTTATCAGTGCCCTCTTTTGTAAATCCTCTGCCATACATCGCATAATTGGTGAAGTAGAGATATTTTCCGTCAGGACTAAATGCCCCTTCAACAGGTGCGCCTCTATATGTTCCGCTGTATTTCTTATATCCAAAGTCTGAAAGTCGAACCGAGTCAGGAACTGTTGCCACAAGTTCGTTCTTTGCTGTGTCATAGATTGTGACTGTGTGACGGTACATCATGTTATGCGCACTGACTAAACCAGTTCCTGATGAGAGTACAGATTTTGGAGCAATACTTCCCGAAATTGTTGCAACTAGTTTCATTTTTGATGTTGCAATCTGAGAAGTGCTGGTTTCATTTGCGCTAACTGGTGGCGCAATAAAAGAGAGAGCGCTTGCAGCAACTACGGCTACAAGCGCTCTTCTCATAGGAATATCTTAGTGATCGTCGCCGTCCTCGCGAAAACCATCACGATCATCATGGTCACGATCTCCGTGCTCTCTAAACCATCCGTGATCTTCCCGCTCTTCATGTTCTGGACGTCCTATTCCAGGATCAAGGTTCGGAATAGTTGGAGCCGTAGTTGAAGCAACGGTGGGTGCAGACGTTGAAAGTTGCGTTGCTTCTTCGGTGGCTGTGGCGACTACTTCGACATTGTCTTTGGCTTGCGCTGGAGACCCATCATTGATCTGTGCAAATACCGCACCACCTCCGATAACAAGTAGAGAGACGGCTGCTGCTAAAAATGGAAGCCGCTTACTGTTCTGGCGCGGCTCATTAATTGCATCGCTTTCTGCAATCTCCATCCAATTGAGATTGTCAGGGCCCTGGTTCTGATCTTGTGTCATAGATCTCTCTCCTTCTTGATGTGAGCACGATAGCCAGGCAGGCTTAAAGGGCTCTGTAAACAACGATGAAATTTGCTGGGTAATCTTGCGCCATGGCCCTCCTTCGCGCATATATAGCTCTAATGAAGCTACGAGTGGTCGAACTACTTTTGATTTCGACAATTCCAGCGATGATTTTGGCAGAAAAAGGTGTGCCTACTTTGGGTTTGATAGTGGCAACCCTCACCGGTGGAACTCTGGCCGCCGGAAGCGCTAATGCTTTCAATATGGTGTTGGAGAGCGACCTAGATAGATTGATGGAGCGCACTGTAAATCGGCCATTGGTAACTGGTGCCTTGAGCAAAACACATGCTGCAATATTCGCATCAGTTATTGGTATGACATCACTTTTAATATTCTGGTTCTTCACCGAACCACTCGCAACATTGCTTACCGCAGTTGCTATTGCTTTCTACGTGATGGTCTACACCATGGCTCTTAAGCGCCATACATCGCAGAACATTGTCTGGGGGGGTGCTGCAGGTTGCATGCCAGTCTTTATTGGCTGGGCAGCTGTAACAAATTCATTGTCATGGGTAGCTGTTGCATTCTTCTTTGTTATCTTTTTCTGGACCCCGCCGCACTTTTGGGCTCTAGCAATTAAATATAAAGATGATTACGAAGCAGCAAAGATCCCAATGCTTCCAGTTATTGCAGCACGCAGGATAGTTCTTCGTAACATGTGGCTACATACAATCGCAATGATCGTAAGCTCGGTTGCGCTCATTTACCTTGCAGAACTTCAGTGGTGGGCGATGGCTATTACCGTTGCATTGGGATTAGTCTTTGCCATCCAGTTGCTGCAGCTGAAAGAGAACTCAGAACAATACAACGCAATTGCGTTGAAGATCTTTCACTGGTCAATTACTTACTTGACTTTGTTCTCTGCCTTACTTGTTGCAGCTCAGCTATTGAAGGCTTGATCTAAATCCTTAATCAAGTCATCCACATGCTCGAGGCCTACAGATAGTCGGACAACAGATGGAGTAATTCCCATCTCTGCTTGAACTTCTGGGCCCAAGCGACGATGTGTCGTCGATGATGGGTGAGTGATAAGAGATTTACTATCACCGAGATTGTTAGAGATATCAATAATGCGTAGGGCATTCATCACCTCAAAGGCATCCTTTGCTGCACCTGCTAATTCAATTCCAATAGTTGAACCACCACCACTCATCTGGCTCATCGCAAGTGCATGTTCTGGGTGAGATTTAAGTCCTGGGTAGCGCACACTCTTGATCTCTGGACGCTTTTCCAGATACTCAGCGATAGCGTGCGCATTGTCATTCATGCGGCGAACCCGCATATCCATCGTCTCTAAAGACTTCACAAGCACCCAAGCGTTAAATGCGCTGAGAGCAGGACCAGTGTGGCGAACAAATGGAAGTAGATATTCATGAACATAATCAAATGAACCAAGAATTGCACCAGCAAGGACGCGACCTTGTCCATCCATATGCTTGGTAGCCGAGTACATCACAACATCTGCGCCAAGTTGTAGCGGCTTTTGCAAGATAGGCGATGCCATTACGTTATCTACGATCACTTTTGCACCGGCCGTGTGTGCCAGATCGCTCACCATCTTAATATCGACTATATCGAGCAATGGATTACTTGGAGTTTCAATGAAGACAACTTTTGTAGGTTTGCTTAAGGCCTTTTCCCATGCGGCAGGATCGTTACCTTTAACTAATTCAAAGGTCACACCCCATTTTGGCAAAAACTCGGTGATGACAACATGGCAAGAACTAAACATCGAGGCAGAGGCAACAACGTGATCACCTGCGCTGACCATGCAGGCAATTGAGGTAAACATGGCTGACATTCCAGAGCCTGTAGCTACACAAAATTCTGCACCTTCAATTTCTGCCAATCGCTTTTCAAACATGGCAACGGTTGGATTATGAAAGCGGCTGTAAACAAAGTGATCTACTTCATCGGTAAATGAATCAACTGCCTCTTCGGCCGATGAATATGTAAAACCGCTTGATAGGTAGAGCGCTTCGGCAGTTTCACCGAAACCAGAACGGGATAGGCCCGCGCGAACAGCTGCAGTCTGCGGATTAATCTCCCAATCCGGAGCTTGACGTGTAGTTCGTGGTTGATAGCCCCAGACCTCTTTTGACATGAGGAAATCTTAATCCGCACACGCTATATTCACTACATGCACGCTCAAACTATCGCTCTATCTGTCCAAGATCTCAGCAAAAAGTATGACGATCGATTTGCTGTCTCACATGCCAACTTCGAAGTTCCGCTCGGAAGTATCTGCGGATTTGTCGGCCCTAACGGAGCTGGCAAGACAACAACAATTCGTATGCTCCTTGGATTAATCTCACCAACCGGCGGAACTGGCCAGATTCTCGGCCACTCAATTAATGACCCTGACGAATACCTCAAGCATGTGGGCGCCATGATTGAAGGACCAGCTTTCTATCCTGCTTTATCAGGTGCTGAAAATCTTCATGTCTTGGCAACTCTCGGTGGATTTAGTCACGAGCGCGTTGCCGAAGTATTGGCAACGGTGGGGTTAGCAGACCGTGCGCAATCTAAATTCAAGACATATTCATTGGGTATGAAGCAACGCTTGGGAATTGCAGCTGCGTTACTACCAGATCCAAAGATTTTGATTCTCGATGAGCCAACTAATGGACTTGATCCAGAAGGCATCCAAGAGATCCGTGATTTATTGCGTGGTCTTGCAAATAATGGCACCACAGTCTTTGTCTCTTCACACCTGCTGTCTGAGTTAGAGATCATCAGTGATTACATCGTGATGCTTCGCAAAGGTGAAGTTGTCTTTGCCGGTCCAATCCAACAACTCTTCGAGGCACAACAACCATTTATCTTGGTGCGCACAGAAAATGAGAGCGATCTGCAGAAGGTTGTAGAGATTGCCATCGCAGATGGACATAAGGCACATATCCAATCTGGGGTTGCACATATCGAAGGCCCTGCAGCCTGGGCAGGAATCCTTAATAAAAAAGCATTTGCAGTTGGAATTGTTCTAACGCAGCTTTCGCCACAATTACCAAACCTAGAAGAGACATTCTTTGAAATGACAGGAGATAAGAAATGATTCGTGTCATCAGAGCCGAATGGCGCAAACTCCGTCGCCCAACTTTATTTTTGGGAACTATCGGTGCAGCCTTATTCTTTACCGGTCTTTTTACCTCTCTCTTATTCCTTTTGATTGATTCACCTCAAGGAAACTCTGACCCAGCCAATCCAATCTCTCGCGAAATGCTCTCTTCTTTCGGTGGGTCCGTGATTGGCTTTTCAAATGTCGCAGGCCTTCTAGGAATCATTGCATACTGCGTATTTGCCGCACAGACTGCTCAGGAATATACCTACGGAACTCTTCGTAACCTTTTAGTTCGCCAGCCCAGACGACTCCGTCTACTGGTTGGAAAACTCATCTCAATGAAGATATTTGCAATAGTCATGGTGATGATTTCTGGAGTTGTCTCCATCGCCATCGCATATTTCCTTGCACCAGGTGCCAAAGTCTCTCGCGAATTCTGGTTTACCTCAGATGGCTGGTCTCAGATCATTCATACCTACGTCAACGTTTCAATATCAGTTGTTGGCTTCGGCATACTCGGTATGGTGATGGGACTACTCCTTCGATCGCCGATTAGCTCAATCTCCATTGGAGTTCTATGGATATTGATTATTGAGAACTTACTAGGCGCAGTTAAGAAATCAACCTTGGATTGGCTGCCAGGTAATCAGCTACAAGTGATTGCATCAGGCGGAACTCCACAAGTTGAGTATTCAAATGCAATGACTTTGGCTGCGATCTATATCGGAGTTGGTGCACTTATCGCTTCCATACTTTTTTCCCGAAGAGATGTAGCCAACTAGCGACACTAGAGCTTTTAACAGGAATTACTAAGGTTCCTGATTTATCGTGGGCCTTTGGAAGTGAAAGGCTCATCATGAAAAAACGTCGCACCTTGATTGCTATCGCCATGATATTTGGCCTAGCGCTTTCTGCGACCCCAGCAATTGCTGCGACCCCAAAGCCAACACTTGCCCAGATTGAGGCGGCCAAGAAGGCAGAAGCTGCCAAGAAAGCAGCAGCTGCTGCAGCGGCTAAAAAACTGGCTGCTGCAAATCAAACACTTCGCACGCTTACTGCAAAAGCAAATGCCGCCCAAGCACTCTTTACCGCAGCAAAGAAAGAATTAGCCATTGCAACAGCGGCAGCTCAGGAGGCGGCTAAGAAAGCAGCTGAGGCTGCAGCTGAAGTATCAGCAACGCATGCTGTTATTGGAAAGTTGGCAAGTAACGCTTACATAATGGGTGGAAGTTTTTCAGATATCCAACCGTTGCTAAGTGCTGACGGTCCACAAGAGTTGATCGATCAAATCTCGCTTCTCGATAACTTAGGTAGCAAGAACACTGTTGCACTCGGACGCTATAAAGCAGCTGAAGTTATTGCGCGTGCAGCAAAGAAGAAAGCTGATGAAGCCAAGGTTGCACAAGAGGTTGCAACTACAAAAGTTGCTGCGGCTAAGAAGGTCGCAGACGATGCTCGCGCAGAACAGCAGAAAGAAGTAGATCGCCTACAAGCAATTCAGGATAAACTAGCCCGCGAATTAGCAAGTGCAAAACGGGTTCGAATTACTCTCGAACAACAGCGCGCACTTGCACTCTTAGAAGAGAGCCAAGCAAATACCGCTGCCAATACTGGTGGGCAGAAGAAGATTTGGCCAGATATTGGCTTTAAGGGACGATCAACAATTCGAACAACTGAGGCGCAACGCCTTGCCGCCGTTGCATTTGCGAAAAAGCAGGTGCTGGCACGTAAGCCATATATCTGGGGCTCTGAAGGTCCAAACTCATTTGATTGTTCAGGACTTGTCTATGCAGCATATAAATCAGCTGGTTTGGGTTGGCCAGATTGGGATCGCCTGAACTCATCACTTTATGCTGGCTATACCAAGCATGTTTCACTCAATGAATTGCAACCAGGAGATCTCCTCTTCTATTCATATAAAGGAACCATCTCCTCTATTCACCACATCACAATCTATGCTGGCGACGGGATGATGTGGGAAGCAAACTCGAAAGATCGTGGTCTGCTCTATTCAAGTATCTACAGCGTCAAGGGTCTTATGCCATTTGGTGGTCGGGTCTAGCATTAAGGCATGACCCAGACCCTGGTTGAACTTCGCTCTGCGGTCCGACCTTTTCTGGAAATTCTTGAAGCTGGAGATCGGGTTATCGTTGCTGTCTCAGGCGGAGCTGATTCTTTAGCACTGGCTGGCACGCTCTTGGCAGAATCGAAAGATCGCCTCATTTCTTGTATTGGTGTAACAATTGATCATCAATTACAAAATGGTTCTGCAGCGCAAGCCGAGAAAGTTGTGCAGCAACTTCAAACTATTGGATTTACTGACATTATCTCTGAAAAGGTAAATGTCGATCAGAGCAACGGACTTGAGTCTGGTGCGCGCGATGCACGTTATGAGGCACTCAATCGAATTGCAAATGAAAATAAGGCTCTGCAGATTTATTTAGGCCACACTAAAGATGATCAAGCAGAAACCGTCCTCTTAGGTTTAGCTCGAGGATCGGGTGCGCGATCACTTTCTGGAATGGCGGTTGTTAATGGAAAGTTGATTCGACCGTTTCTTACAGTCACCCGCGCCATGACAGAGCAAGGATGTAAAGATCTGGGATTAGAAGTATGGAGCGATCCACATAACTTCAACTCTGAATTTTCACGAGTACGTATTCGCACTCGAGTACTGCCAGTGATGGAAGAGGAGATCGGGCCAGGGATTACCGATGCGCTCGTGCGCAGCGCTTCCTTACTTCGCGATGATGCTGATGCACTTGATGCAATGGCTGCCGCCGCAGCTCAAAGCCGTGATCTGTCAGATCTGGATATTGAATTTTTGGAGACTCTGCCTAAAGCCATCCGTACCCGTCTTATCCGCATGGCGATTTACGCTCAAGGTGCTCCGATGGGCTCACTCACCGCCGAGCATGTGAGCGCAGTTGAGGCGTTGGTCACCTCATGGCGAGGCCAAGGCGAGGTCAGCCTGCCGGGCGGTGTGAAGGTTGCTCGAATTTCGGGCAGACTTTCGGCCTACGCCCGAAGCTAGCCTGATCGTTAGCCCTCTTTCGAAGGAGTCCCAGCCGGTGGATCTACAAGCAGTCGGAACCGATGTTGAACGCGTCATTGCAACACAGGAGCAATTGGCATCTCGTATTGCAGAGATGGCTGCGCAGGTAGATAAAGATTATGAAGGTAAAGATTTACTTCTCGTTGGTGTCCTTAAAGGCGCGGTCATGGCGATGGCAGATTTAACTCGTGCGATGCAACGCCACATCGAGATGGATTGGATGGCTGTTTCATCCTACGGATCTGGAACGAAGTCCAGTGGAGTTGTTCGCATTTTGAAAGATCTTGATCGCGACATAACTGGCCGAAATATTTTAATTGTTGAGGATATTGTCGATTCAGGTTTAACGCTCTCATGGTTGCGCTCTAATCTGGTTTCGCGTGGTGCAGGTTCAGTTGAAATTCTTACAATCTTGCGTAAACCAGAAGCTGCCAAAGTTGAAGTTGATGTGAAGTATGTTGGATTTGATATTCCAAAGGATTTTGTTGTGGGATATGGCTTGGATTTTGACGAGAAGTATCGCAACCTCGACTTTATTGGTGTGCTGGCAAAGCACATGTACGAATAAGAACAGGCGAGAATTTAATGAGTAAGAAGACTTCCCCAAAGAAGAAGGCTGCTGCAACTCCGGCGGTTCCACAATCGCGCTTTAGACGATTGATGCGTGGACCGCTTTTCTGGATCATTGTTGCGATAATTGCTGTTTCGATCTTCGGTCAGATTTCTGGTGCTGGAAATCGATACGAATCAATTAAGACTTCTCAAGCACTGGATGCAATTGCAAAATCCGATGTCGAATCAGCCATTCTTGTAGATAATTCACAGAAGATTCGCCTCGTACTCAAGCCAGGGAAGTTAATTAATGGCTCATCCATGGTCGAAGCCTCATATATTGCGCGCCAGGAACCAACCCTGGTTGATGCTCTGACTGGCAACCCACCTGCGAAGGGTTGGAGCGTTGAGGTTGCAAAGCAATCACTCTTGGTGAGCTTCCTCTTTTCATTCTTCCCATTCTTGCTCATCGGACTGCTCTTCTTCTTCCTGATGAGCCAGGCACAAGGTGGCAATAAAGTTTTCTCATTCGGAAAATCCCGTGCCAAATTACAAAACAATGATGTTCCGCAGAACACCTTTGCTGATGTAGCAGGTGCTGACGAAGCAATTGCAGAACTTGAAGAGATCAAGGATTTCTTGGCAAACCCTGCTAAGTACGCGCTGCTAGGTGCAAAGATTCCAAAGGGTGTTCTTCTCTACGGCCCGCCAGGCACAGGTAAGACGCTGCTTGCCCGCGCCGTTGCAGGTGAGGCAAAAGTTCCTTTCTATTCCATTTCAGGTTCTGACTTCGTGGAGATGTTTGTTGGAGTTGGTGCATCGCGAGTACGCGATCTCTTTGCACAAGCCAAAGCTCACGCACCCGCAATTGTCTTCGTCGATGAAATCGATGCAGTGGGGCGCCAACGTGGTGCAGGCATGGGCGGCGGACATGATGAGCGCGAACAGACTCTTAACCAATTACTTGTTGAGATGGATGGGTTTGAAGGCGATAGCCAAGTAATTCTGATTGCTGCTACAAACCGCCCTGATGTTCTCGATCCAGCGCTACTTCGTCCAGGTCGTTTCGATCGCCAGATTCCTGTTGATCGTCCAGATCTCAAGGGCCGCGAAGATATTTTGAAAGTGCATGCAAAGAACAAACCAATTTCAGATGAGGTAGATCTGAAAGGGTTTGCTCGTCGCACACCTGGCTTTACAGGTGCAGATCTTGCGAATGTTCTTAATGAGGCTGCTCTTCTGACAGCTCGCGAAGGCGAGAAAGTCATTACAGATCGCCATTTAGATGAGGCGATTGACCGTGTGATGGCTGGGCCACAGCGCAAGTCGCGTTTGATGTCAGAGGAAGAGCGACGGGTTACCGCTTATCACGAAGCCGGACATGCACTCGTTGCGCGCGCACTTCCACATACAGATCCTGTTCACAAAATTACGATCATGCCTCGTGGTCGCGCACTGGGTTACACAATGGTCTTGCCAGATGATGACAAGTACTCAATAACGCGTAACCAATTGCTTGATCAATTGGCATATTCACTCGGTGGACGCGCGGCAGAAGAGTTGATCTTCCACGACCCATCAACTGGTGCATCAAATGACATTGAAAAGGCAACTGCACTTGCCCGCGCGATGGTTACCCAATACGGAATGACTGAAGCTATCGGCGCTATCAAACTTGGCAGCGATAGTTCTGCCCCATTTATGGGTCGCGATTATGGACATACTCGTGATTACTCGGAGAATGTAGCTGCGATTGTCGATAGTGAAGTTCGATCACTGATCGAAAATGCACATCAGGAAGCCTTCGATATTTTGGTTGCAAATCGCTCAATCTTGGATCAGATGGTGTTGGAACTTCTCGAACGCGAAACTCTTAATAAAGAAGAGATTGAAGTTATCTTTGCCAAAGTCACTTCGTGGCCACATCGTCCAGCATGGACAGGTTCAGTACATCGCGTACCAAGCTCACAACCACCTGTAGATATTCCCGAGAAGAAGGTTGTAGCAGAGACAGAGGCTCCAAAGCGTGCAGTGCGAAAGAAGAAGGCGCCTGCCAGTGAGTGAGATAACTCCTGTCTCATCTGGTCCCGATGATGGTCGTGCACTGCGTCCTTACGATCAGGCGCGGGCAGAGGCTGCAGTTCGCGAACTATTAATTGCAATTGGAGAAGATCCAGATCGGGAGGGTCTGAAAGAGACACCTGCGCGCGTAGCACGTGCCTATCAAGAGAACTTCAGCGGTCTTTGGCAATCACCAGAAGATGTGCTCACAACAACATTTGATATCGGACATGAAGAGTTAGTAATTATCCGAGACATTGAAGTCTTCTCTCAGTGTGAACATCACCTGACTCCTTTCCATGGCGTTGCTCACGTGGGTTACATTCCGCGCGGCAAGATCACAGGACTTTCAAAGGTTGCACGCTTAGTTGATCTCTACGCCAAGCGCCCCCAGGTACAAGAACGTCTCACAACTCAGATTGCAGATGCCATGGTGAAGATTCTTAACCCACTTGGTGTAATTGTTATTATCGATTGCGAGCATTTGTGCATGTCTATGCGAGGTGTAAAGAAATCTCAGGCTCGCACAACAACCAGTGCTGTGCGCGGTGCGCTACGCGATCCTGCAACGCGCGCTGAAGCAATTAGCCTAATTACGAATCGCTAGCGAGTACCTATCCAATGTTGGTCATGGGCATTCTCAATGTCACACCTGACTCATTTTCTGATGGTGGAGAGTTCACAACTGTTGAAACAGCTGTCGCACATGGCTTAGAGATGCTTAAAGATGGCGCAGACATTATTGATATCGGCGGCGAATCAACCCGTCCAGGTGCGCAGCGAGTTAGCGAAGAAGAAGAGCTATCACGAGTAATGCCGGTGATCACGCAACTGGCAGCACAAGGAGCTGTGATCTCGATCGACACTATGCGTGCGAGCGTTGCTCGAGAAGCCGTTGTTGCAGGCGCGAAATATATCAACGATGTCAGCGGTGGAATGGCCGATGAAAGGATGCATCACGTTGCTGCTGAACTCAAAGCGCCATACATATTGATGCATTGGCGGGGCCATTCAAAAGATATGAATTCAAAGGCGATTTATGGCGATGTGGTTGCAGATGTAAGTGCTGAACTTAAGAAACAGATTGATAAGGCACTTACTGCGGGAATTTCGAAAGATAATCTCATTATTGATCCAGGTATTGGTTTTGCAAAGGAAGCGGACCATAACTGGGAACTCATCAATCGCATAGATGAAATTATGGCGCTGGGTTATCCTGTTCTCGTTGGGGCATCTCGTAAGCGATTCTTGGGTGGGGATTCACCGCAAGAGCGAGATCACGCAACACTTAAGGTCACAGAAGGTCTTGTGGGTAAAGGTATTTGGGGCGTTAGAGTTCATGTCGTGGCACCACATAAGCAGGTAATCTCACATGGCTGATCAGATTCATGTAACTGGCATTAAGGCATTTGGTTATCACGGTGTGCTTCCACACGAAGCAGTCGAGGGACAAGAATTTATCGTCGATCTTGCACTTTCATTAGATTTAAGTGCAGCATCACGTTCAGATAATCTAGATGAGACCGTGAATTATGCAGATCTTGCACTGATTGTGTATGACAATATAGTGGGAGAGCGAGTTCAGTTAATTGAACGATTAGCTGGTCGAATTGCGGATCAGATTAAGAGTTCCTACCCTCAAATTGATTCAATTAGCGTAACTGTTCATAAACCAGATGCACCTGTAACGCTTGACTTTGATGATATCTCGGTGACAATCACACGATGAAGGCTGTTATTGCCATCGGAGCAAATCTCGGTAGCCCCCAGGAAAATATTGATTTGGCTGTTGCACTTCTACGTGAAGCAACAGATATTCAGGCAGTGTCGTCAATGTATACAACCAAGCCAGTAGGTGGTCCGGCCCAACCTGATTACATCAATGCCGTGGCAATTGCAGAAAGTGATCTACCTGCTGCTGATTTCTTGAGTATGTTGCATGGAATTGAAACTGCGCTAGGCAGGGAACGTACTGAGCACTGGGGACCGCGCACCATCGATCTTGATCTCATTCAGTATGGAAGCATTTTGAGTTATAGCGATGAGTTATTGCTTCCTCATCCACGTGCACATGAGCGGCGATTTGTTCTAGAACCCTGGCTTGAGATCGAACCGGATGCGATTTTGTTAACCCATGGGCGAATCGATGCACTTTTACGCTCCCTTTTGGAGAGTGAGCAGTAAGGCCGTAAACTATTGCTAATTGTCGAGCCCGGTACCTGAAAGGACTGGAGCCATGAAGATAGTTACAGATGCATCAGAACTGTTTCAGGGCTGCGCATTTGTTCCCACCATGGGGGCGCTGCATTCAGGGCATCAATCTCTCTTTACGCTCGCGCGCAGATATAGCGATCGGGTGCTGGTATCAATCTTTGTAAATCCGTTGCAATTTGAAAATCCAGAAGATCTTGCGAAGTATCCACGCACCCCTGAACGCGATATTGAGATGGCGCAGGCTGCTGGAGTTACCGATCTCTGGTTTCCCAAGCACGAAGAACTTTATCCAGAGGGGTTTACAAAGGTGAGCGCTGGTCCACTTGGCAATCTCTTTGAAGGAGCCTCTCGGCCAGGGCACTTTGATGGTGTCACCACTGTAGTTACACGGCTATTTGAACTTGCTCAACCAAAGTGGGCAATCTTTGGCGAGAAAGATTTTCAGCAACTTACACTAATTCGAAATCTGCAATTACCAGTTGAGATAATTGCAGCACCAACAATTCGAGAAGATGACGGTCTTGCTCTATCTTCACGTAATGTTCGCCTCGATAAAGATGGAAGAAAAGCGGCGACGGTAATCTCTCGCGCCTTATTTGCAGCCTCCACCGAAACTAATCTTGAAGCAGCGCAATCACAGCTGGATGCAATACTCGCGACTGAGCCAGCCTTCACAGTCGATTACGCTCAAATCATCGATGAACGGGATTTCTCACCTGCAACGTCCAAGACTCCTCACGCTCGGGCAATTATCGCCGGCTGGATTAATGGCATACGTTTGATCGACAATATGCCAATGAAATTTGGCGCTGGGCTATGAAGTTATTAGCACCTGCTCCGGGCTGGAGCGCACAAGCTGATGTGATTGTTGTCGGCTCAGGTATTGCAGGCCTGACAACCGCTCTTCAAATACGAACCTTCGGACTTTCTGTTCTGCTTGTGACGAAGGCGAAAGTTGATGAAGGTTCAACCAAGTGGGCACAAGGTGGAATTGCGGCGGCATTAGGTGAAGGTGATTCACCAGAAGCGCATGAGAAAGACACATTGGTAGCTGGTGCCGGTCTATGTGACATAGATGCTGTGCGCGTATTAGTGACAGAAGGGCCAGATGCTGTGCGCACCTTGATAGCGCGTGGAGCCAAATTTGATCTTGAAGCAAGCGGTGAAATGTCACTTACGCGCGAAGGTGGACACCTACAGAATCGAATAATTCATGCAGGCGGAGATGCCACTGGTGCCGAAGTCGAGCGCGCATTGATTGCAGCAATAAATAACGATCCAGAGATTGAACTGATTGAACATGCGCTTGTTCTCGATGCCCTTAAAGATAGAGATGGCGCAGTATGCGGGGTAACTCTTCACGTAATTGGTGAAGGAAGTCGAGATGGAGTTGGGCAGGCACGCGCGCGTGCTGTTGTGCTTGCTACCGGTGGCCTAGGACAAGTGTTTGCTCAGACTACAAACCCATCTGTCTCAACCGGTGATGGAGTTGCACTCGCACTTCGCGCAGGTGCGGCAGTTGCCGATGTGGAATTTATTCAATTCCATCCGACTGTTCTCTGGCTTGGTGAAAACTCAGAAGGTCAGCAACCTTTGATTAGTGAGGCCGTGCGCGGTGAAGGTGCGTATCTAGTAGATGATTCTGGAAATCGATTTATGAAAGATATTCATCCATTAGCAGAACTTGCACCCCGCGATGTTGTTGCTATTGCAATTATGAACCAAATTGTTGCAACTGGTAAATCACATGTGTGGCTAGATGTACGTCACCTTGCAGGCTTTGAAAAACGCTTTCCGACAATCTATGCCTCATGCATGGCACACGGAATTAATCCCTTGAAAGATCTCATTCCAGTTGCTCCGGCATCACACTATGCATCAGGTGGGGTTCGAGTAGATCTCAATGGAAAAACCAGCGTAAAAGGCCTATATGCCTGCGGTGAGACAGCTTGTTCAGGAGTGCATGGAGCCAATCGCCTGGCTTCAAATTCGTTACTTGAAGGATTGGTCTTTAGTACTCGCATCGCCAGCGACATTGCAGCAAGCATGAATCAAATCGCAGAGCCGGTTGAAAATACATCGCAAGCAATTCTGCTTGATCCAGAAGTTCGACATAGTCTGCAATTGAGCATGAGTCGCGGTGCGGGCGTACTGCGCTCATCTGATTCTCTTGTTGAAACTAGCGCTGACCTCACTCGCATCGGAGATAGAACCAGCGCCGAACCTTGCGTTGAAGCTTGGGAGACCACAAATCTCTTTCAACTAGCCCAGGCAATATTAAAGGCTGCACTGATACGCCAAGAGACTCGCGGTTCGCATTGGCGCGCAGATTTTCCAGAGACAAGCGACTTATGGCGAAAGCGCATTGTGCAGACGCTCGATCACGAGGGAAATTGGCACACTCAATACCAGGAGGTGAAGTAATGGTTGATCTCGATTTGATTCGAAAGGCGTTGGCAGAAGATCTGGCCGGTGGGCAAGATATTACTTCTGTTGCAACAGTCTCAGGGACTGAGCGAGTAGTTGCTGATTTTGTCTCTCGCAAATCTGGCATCGTTGCTGGAATTGAAATGGCTATTGCAACCATGCACGAGGTTGGAATTACAGATATTAATTCTCTGGTCAAAGATGGAGATGTAGTGAATTCAGGTTCGGTACTCCTCACAGTTCGTGGAGATACCCGAGCAATTTTATTGGCAGAGCGCACAGCGCTAAATTTCCTCAGTCACTTAAGTGGAATCGCAACACTTACTCAAACTTGGGTGAAGGCTGTAGCCGGAACATCCTGCGTAATTCGAGATACACGCAAGACGACACCTGGAATGCGCCTGCTAGAAAAAGCTGCAGTTGTTGCAGGAGGCGGAAGCAATCATCGACTGTCATTAAGTGATGCAGCCTTAATTAAAGATAATCACATTGCTGCAGCCGGGGGAGTAAATGCAGCATTTGCAAAGGTGCGACAAGCCTTTCCAGATGCATTTATCGAGATTGAGGTGGACTCGCTTGAGCAACTCAAGGAAGTTGCTCCACAGAATCCTGACTTAGTTCTGCTCGACAATATGTCTCCGGCAGAGTGCAAAGCAGCCGTTGCTTTTGTTGCAGGGCGCTTTAAGTTAGAGGCATCCGGTGGAATTTCACTTGAGAATGCCAAGGCATATGCCGAAACAGGTGT
This sequence comes from Actinomycetota bacterium, assembly GCA_041165585.1. Classification (GTDB taxonomy): domain Bacteria; phylum Actinomycetota; class Actinomycetes; order Nanopelagicales; family Nanopelagicaceae; genus Planktophila. Next base: position 19,277 of record JBEANF010000063.1, read on the forward strand.
TGATTACCTGGCAATCGGAGCTCTCACACACTCGCCTCCCGTTTTAGATATTGGCCTAGATATGAAGTTAGAAGAGAGAGCGGAGTAGCCATGCTATTAACAATCGATGTTGGAAATACAAATACTGTCCTTGGGTTATTTGATGGTGAAGATCTCATCAAATCATGGCGCGTGAAGACAGATCCACGTTCAACCTCGGATGAGATGTCGCTGCAATTTAATGCTCTCGTCAACGGCTACACAATCTCAGGACTTTCAATCTGTTCAACTGTTCCGGCGACATTACGCGAATTACGCACCATGATTGCGACTTACTTTTCAGATATTCCTACAACTATTGTCGAGCCAGGTACTAAGACAGGTGTTCCGCTGCTTGTAGATAATCCGAAAGAGATTGGTGCAGACCGTATTGTTAATACATTAGCTGCACATACTCTCTTTGGTGGACCAGCAATCGTGGTTGATTTTGGAACTTCTACAAATCTTGATGTCGTCTCACCAAAAGGTGAATTTTTAGGCGGCGCGTTGGCACCTGGTATTGAAATCTCAGTCGATGCTCTGGCATCGCGTGCTGCGCAACTTCGCAAAGTGGAGTTGATTCGCCCAAAGAATGCGATTGGCAAGAACACCGTCGAAGCGCTGCAATCAGGAACAATATTTGGATTTGCAGGGCAGGTAGATGGTTTAGTTGAGAAGATCACCGCCGAATTGGCGCAGAGCTTCGACCAAGCTCCGACTGTGATTGCAACGGGTGGATTAGCCCCATTGGTCATTGATGTGAGCCAGACAATTGATGAATATGAGCCTGATTTAACTCTCATCGGTCTGCGTCTTATTCACGAGAAAAATCTCTAAAAGGTAGACTCCCGATCCTATGAGTACGCAACCACCGATTCCGGCCGAAGACGATCTTCCAGAGCAACTGCGGATCCGTCGCGAAAAGCGCGCACATTTAATTGAGCGCGGGGTTGAGCCATATCCAGTTGCAGTCGATCGCACGCATACCCTTAAAGAGGTGCGCGAAAAATACAAAGATTTAGCAATTGATACAGCAACAGGCGATCGTGCATCCTTAGCTGGTCGCATTATCTTCAAACGCGATACCGGCAAGCTCTGTTTTGCAACCTTACGAGAGGGTGATGGAACAGAACTTCAGGCGATGCTCTCCCTCGACAAAGTTGGCCAAGATCAACTTGATGCATGGAAGAGTGATGTAGATCTAGGTGACATCGTCTCTGTCACCGGCGAAATCATCACCTCAAAGCGTGGTGAGCTCTCTCTTCTTGCCGATTCCTGGAAGATGGCATCTAAATCTCTGCGTCCGCTTCCGAATGATCACAAGCCTATGTCGGAAGAGACCCGTGTGCGCATGCGCTATGTAGATCTCATCGTTCGACCAGAGGCTCGCGCAATTGCGCGCTTGCGGCCACAAGTGATGCGTTCACTTCGCGAAACATTTACTAGCCAAGAATTCATTGAAGTCGAAACTCCAATGTTGCAGGTGATGCATGGCGGAGCGGCAGCTCGTCCCTTTAAAACATTTTCAAATGCCTACGATATTGATCTCTTTCTGCGCATTGCGCCAGAACTCTTCCTCAAGCGCTGTGTTGCTGGAGGTTTAGAGCGAGTATTCGAGATTAATCGCAACTTCCGTAATGAAGGCGCCGACTCATCGCACTCACCAGAGTTTGCAATGATCGAGACATATCAGGCCTACGGTGATTGGCGCTCCATCGCCGATCTGACTCGTTCACTTATTCAGAATGCAGCGATGGCAATTTCAGGTTCGCATGTTGTTACCCACGTTGATGGTCGACAGGCAAATCTTGGCGGACAGTGGCGGGAAATTTCTCTCTATGATGCAATCTCTGAGGGCGTCGGTGAGACCGTCACAGCCCTTACTCCTATTGAAGAATTGAAGAAGATTGCTACAAAACTAGGGATGAAGATCGATCCAAAGTGGATTACCGGAAAGCTGGCAGAAGAGATTTTTGAGCATGTAGCTCAAGATAAGTTAATCGAACCAACATTTGTGATGGGTTACCCAGTAGATACTTCTCCTCTTGTGCGCGCACACCGCGAAATTCCTGGCGTGGCTGAGAAGTGGGATCTCTATGTCGATGGTTTTGAATTAGCAACTGGGTATTCTGAATTAATTGACCCAGTCATCCAGCGCGAGCGTCTAGTTGAACAAGCCGCTCTTGGGGCAAAGGGTGATTTAGAAGCGATGCAGATCGATGAAGATTTCTTGCGCGCGATGGAATTTGGAATGCCCCCAATGGGTGGAATGGGAATGGGAGTCGATCGTTTACTGATGGCACTTACTGGACTCGGAATTCGCGAAACAATTTTGTTCCCACTTGTTAAGCCAGAGGTTGAGTAGTGTCGATTGAAATTCGCCCAGCTCGCACCAAAGATATTCCAGGCATTCGTGCACTAATTGATACCTACACATTAGGTGGACGTCTTCTCAATAAAGAGACAGTAATGCTCTATGAAGATGTACAAGAATTTACCGTGGCCATTGAAGGTCATGAAGTTGTTGGTTGTGGCGCACTCCACGTTTTGTGGGAAGATTTGGCAGAAGTTCGCACCGTTGCAGTTCTAGATCGCCTAAAAGGGCAGGGCGTTGGACATAAGATTCTTGAAACAATTATTGAACGCGCGCGCACAGTTGGTGTGGAGCGAATTTTCTGCCTTACTTTTGAGACAGCATTCTTTGCACGCCATGGATTTGAAGAGATTCATGGAACTCCAGTTGATCCAGATGTCTACACAGAACTGCTTCGCTCATATGACACAGGTGTTGCCGAGTTCTTGGATCTCGAGTCGGTAAAGCCCAATACCTTGGGCAATACCCGTATGCTCAAGATTCTCTAGTCCTCCCTGGCCTATATCTGCCCCTATTTGGGGAATAAGCGCCCCATATCTGGGGTTCTCTCCTGTGCACAGACCTTCACCTCGCGCCGTCTATGGGCGAAGTTATAGGCTAGCCACGTAAGACCACAGCACCTGATGAGAAGAGGTTAAGAGATGTTTGAGCGCTTTACAGATCGAGCCCGACGCGTAGTTGTCTTGGCTCAAGAAGAAGCACGCATGCTCAACCATAACTACATCGGTACCGAACACATCCTCCTTGGACTCATCCATGAAGGTGAAGGCGTTGCTGCAAAAGGTCTTGAATCACTTGGGATCTCACTTGAGGCAGTTCGTGCACAAGTTGAAGAGATCATCGGCCAGGGTCAGCAAGCTCCTTCCGGCCATATTCCATTTACTCCACGCGCCAAGAAAGTTCTTGAACTCTCACTCCGTGAAGCGCTGCAACTTGGACATAACTACATTGGTACCGAACATATTCTTCTCGGCCTCATCCGTGAAGGTGAAGGCGTTGCGGCACAGGTTCTTGTAAAGCTTGGCGCAGATCTCAATCGTGTTCGCCAGCAAGTTATTCAACTTCTCTCTGGTTACCAAGGCAAAGAGGCAGTTACACAAGGAGGACCTGCAGAAGGAACTCCTTCGACTTCACTTGTACTTGATCAATTTGGTCGCAACCTCACCGCAGCAGCGCGTGAAGGTCGACTTGATCCTGTGATCGGTCGCGACCTTGAGATCGAACGCGTAATGCAGGTTCTCTCACGTCGCACGAAAAATAACCCTGTTCTTATTGGTGAGCCAGGCGTTGGAAAGACTGCAGTTGTTGAAGGTCTTGCCCAAGCAATTGCCAAGAACGATGTACCAGAAACACTTAAGGATAAGCAGCTCTACTCACTTGATTTAGGTGCACTCGTTGCTGGATCACGTTATCGCGGAGATTTTGAAGAGCGCTTGAAAAAGGTCTTGAAGGAGATCAAAACTCGCGGAGACATCATTCTCTTTATCGATGAAATTCATACTCTCGTTGGCGCAGGAGCGGCAGAAGGTGCCATCGATGCTGCCAGCATCTTGAAGCCGATGCTTGCTCGCGGTGAGCTCCAGACAATTGGCGCAACAACTCTTGATGAGTATCGCAAGCATGTTGAAAAAGATGCAGCGCTGGAACGTCGTTTCCAACCTATTCAGGTGAAAGAGCCATCAGTTGCTCACACCATTGAGATCTTGAAGGGTCTTCGTGATCGCTACGAAACACATCACCGTGTATCAATTACAGACGGTGCACTTGCAGCAGCAGCCAACATGGCAGACCGCTACATCTCAGATCGCTTCTTGCCAGATAAGGCGATCGACTTGATCGACGAAGCGGGTTCGCGCCTTCGTATTAAGCGCATGACTGCTCCGGTTGAACTTCGTGAATTCGATGAGAAGATCGCAGCAGCCCGCAAGGCGAAGGAATCTGCCATTGATGGACAAGATTTTGAAGGTGCCGCCGCACTTCGCGATAAAGAGAAGGCGCTTATCGAAGAGCGCAATACTGCTGAAAAGAATTGGAAGGCAACTGACCTCGATAAGGTCACCGAAGTTGATGAAGAGTTGATTGCGCAAGTTCTCTCTGCCTCAACCGGAATTCCAGTCTTTAAATTAACTGAGGAAGAGACAGCACGACTTCTTCGTATGGAAGATGAGTTACACCGTCGCGTGATTGGCCAAGATCAAGCGATTAAGGCTCTCTCACAAGCTATTCGTCGCACACGTGCAGGGCTAAAAGATCCAAAGCGCCCCGGTGGCTCATTTATCTTCGCCGGCCCATCAGGTGTTGGAAAGACAGAGCTCTCACGCACACTTGCTTCATTCCTCTTCGGTGATGAGAGCGCGTTGATTCAGCTTGATATGTCTGAATACTCAGAGCGTCACACCGCTTCACGTCTCTTTGGTGCACCTCCAGGATATGTCGGTTACGACGAGGGCGGACAGTTGACCGAGAAAGTTCGTCGTCGCCCATTCTCTGTTGTGCTCTTTGATGAGATCGAAAAGGCACACCCAGATATCTTTAACTCACTACTACAAGTTCTAGAAGATGGACGCCTTACCGATTCACAAGGACGCACCGTCGACTTTAAGAACACAGTAATCATCATGACTACCAATCTTGGTACTCGCGATATTTCTAAGGGTCAGGGACTTGGCTTTGCAAACTCTGATGATGACCTCACAAATTATGAGCGCATGAAGGGTAAGGTTAATGACGAACTCAAGTCACACTTCCGCCCTGAGTTCCTCAACCGAATTGATGATGTCATCGTCTTCCACCAGCTCACCAAAGAGCAGATCATTTCAATTGTTGATCTTATGGTTGCAGGCCTTGATGAGCGTTTGAAGGCTAAAGATATGGGAATTGAACTCACACAAGGTGCCAAGGATCTCCTTGCAGCGCGTGGCTATGACCCACTTCTTGGTGCCCGTCCGCTGCGTCGCGTTATTCAACGCGAAATCGAAGATGCACTCTCAGAGCGCATTCTCTTTAGCGAACTCAAACCTGGCGAAATCATTGTTGTAGATGTTGATGGTGATGGACCTGATGCAGCATTTACATTTACTGGTGCACCAAAGGCATCTATGCCTGACTCACCTGAAGATCTGGCAGAGGCTCCAACAGCGTAAGAAGTTACGGAAGTTTCTTCCCTGGGTTCAAAATACCCTTAGGGTCGAATGCTCTCTTGATCGATTTTTGAAGTTCAATCACTGCTGGAGATAGCTCATCTGCGGCAAAGCGCTGTTTTATCGAGCCGATTCCATGTTCACCCGATGCCGTACCCCCAAGTGATTGGGCAATCTCAACAATCTCGCCAAAGGCGGAGATAGCTCGTTTTTCTGCCGCTAGATCGCCATGATCATGAACGATTGTTGGATGCATATTTCCATCACCTGCATGGCCAAAAATTCCAATCGTTAATTGATATTTACTTGCAAGCGCTTCTACTCGCTCAACAAGTTCTGCAATCTTTGAGATTGGAACTGCAACATCATCCAATAGTGTTGCACCGAGGCGTTCAAGAGCTGGATAAGCAAGTTTTCTTACTCGAATAAATTCCACGCCATCTGCAGCATCTGTAGAGGCAGCTCCTTCTATCATTTCAAATCCTTGGCAGAGTTTCAGGACTTCATCAGCGCGATCTTGGTCTTCATCTAGCTGCATCAGAAGAACAGATCCGGCAACTTCAAAACCAAGAGGATGCCACGATTCAACAGCCTTCAAAGTTGTCTGATCTATGATCTCAAGCATGGAAGGCTTAAATTTCAATAGTGCAGCAGCTGCGACAGCTGCATTTTTTATATGAGGAAAAGTTGCAATGATGGTGGCCGGAGTTGCAGGTCGCACCGCAAGCCCGACAATTAACTCCGTGATAATTCCAAGAGTGCCTTCTGAACCAATCATTAAACGTGTAAGATCTAAGGTGGTAACAGCTTTCTTTGTTGCGCTACCGAGTTCAATGACTTGCCCATCTGCCATAACAACTGTAAGTGCACGAACATGAGCAGAAGTCACTCCATACTTCACACAGCACATTCCGCCAGCATTTGTTGCGGCATTTCCACCAATAGTCGACCAATCACGGCTAGCCGGATCTGGCAGGTAGGCCAGACCATGGAGCTCTGCCGCTTTATCTAGATCGAGATTAATGACGCCTGCTTCAACTCTGGCAATTAAGTTGGTGGTATCGATCTCAATAATGTTATTCATCTTCTCAAGTGAGATCACAAGCGAGGTCGAAGTGGCATTTGCACCACCTGAGAGTCCGCTTCCAGCACCGCGCGCAATGACTGGAATTGAGTGGGTATTTGCATACGCCATAGCCTTTGATACTTCTTCAGTAGATTTAGCCAAGAGAACAATTGCAGCTGCTTCGTGTGCGGCAAAGGGTGCTTGATCCTTGGAATAAGAAAGTGTGATTTCTGGATCTGTAATAATCGTCGCGCTCTCACCTAAGGCTGCGCGAAGTCCTGCACTGTGATCCATCAGGAAATTTTACCCTTAATTTAGTGATGTGGAAGAGAAAATTTCTCTCTCTTTTGGCTGACTACGAGTCCATCTTCCAGAAGAGTGAGGAGTGCTTTCTCAACCTGTGATGGCACATCCCACAATTGCATAATCTCGTGTTTGGTCAGAACAGGATTGTCGCGAAGTGCTTGCACAATCACTCCACGACATTGACGATCTGTGCCGTGCCAAGTTTGCGTTCGCTTTGGCTGATCAGATAATGGGTAATCAAGGCTTCTCCATAAACATTGATCTGCTAACGGACATTGTCCACACTTCGGATTCTTCGCTGTGCAAATAAGTGCACCGAGTTCCATCGTACCTGCAGCCCACACATGAGCATTTCGGTGAGGAATGAGCTCTTCACGTTTGGCGCGTTCACTTTTTGTAGGTGCAGCGGTGGGAGATTCAACACCATCAATCACACGTGATAAGAGACGTCTGATATTGATATCGAGTACAAGTGATCGACCCGCGAAGGCAAAGGCGACCATGGCGGCGCTGGTGTATTCACCAACACCTGGAAGTGCGCGCAGTTGCACCTCTTCATCTGGGACTCTTCCACCAAAATCTTTCGTGATTACCTTTGCACATTCATGTAAGCGAAGTGCGCGACGTGGATAACCCAATCGACCCCAAGCAGTAATTACTTCTGCCGGCGATGCTGCTGCAAGAGAAACAGGGGTAGGCCAACGCTTCATCCACTCGGTGTAGATCGGAAGTACTCGTGCAACTGGAGTCTGTTGCAACATGATCTCGCTAACGAGCACTCCCCAGGCATCGGTGTTTCGCCAAGGAAGATCGCGCTTATTCTTCTTGTACCAGGCTAGTACTGGGGCGTGAAGCGAACTCATTCTCCAGTAATCGCAACCCTTTTAAGTCCTTGATCAAGCCGTGAAATTTCATAAATCTCCATACCATCGATTTTCACATCGCTACCTGTTGGGACAAGTGCTTTCTTAAATCCAAGTCGATATGCCTCAGCAAGACGCCGTGCGACTCCGCTAACTTTTCGAATCTCTCCGGCAAGTCCAACTTCACCGATAGCAACTAGATCTGGTGGAAGAGCCAAACCTTTAGCCGCAGATGCCACAGCTAGCGCCAACGCGAGATCTGCAGCTGGCTCTGACATCTTCATTCCACCGACTGTTGCCGCATAAACATCGCGACCACCAACGCGAATTCCAGCACGGAGTTCAAGGACGGCAAGAGTCATCGATGTACGCGCAGAATCAAGGCCGCTGGTAACACGACGGGCATTTCCAAAATCACTTTCACGTCCGGCGCTGACGAGTGCTTGAATTTCGGCAAGTAATGGACGGCGACCCTCAAGTGTCACTGTTACACATGT
>JBEANF010000064.1:0-10941 GCA_041165585.1 Actinomycetota bacterium
CGGGCAAAGCTCGATGAGCTTCGCGCTCAAGCAGATATCGTGATTGATTCCAGTAACCTCAACGTTCACCAACTTGAAAAACGAGTTGCAGAAATCTTCTCTCCTGGATCGCTCACGGCAATTCGAATTAATGTTCTCTCGTTTGGATTTAAGTATGGAATTCCAGTTGATGCGGACTTGGTACTTGATGCTCGCTTCATTCCGAATCCTCACTGGGTGCCCGAGTTGCGCCCACTTACAGGTCTAGATGAGAAAGTTTTCAATGCGGTCCTGGAGAGCCAAGGAGTTAAAGAATTTATTTCAAGTTATGTTTTCGTGGTGCTGCAGATGATTCCTGGTTATCTCCGAGAAGGTAAGCGTTATGTAACTATTGCCATCGGCTGTACCGGGGGAAAACACCGAAGTGTTTCGATTGCTCGTGAAATTGCTCGACAACTAAATAATGCAAATGTCGAAGTAGAAATATCGGCACATGCGACCCATCGGGATGTAGGACGCGAATAGGAGATGTCTTCACCGCGCGTTGTTGCCCTTGGAGGAGGACATGGGCTCTTTGCAACTTTGACTGCTCTCCGTGCTCTCACGTCGGAAATCACCGCTGTGGTAACTGTTGCAGATAATGGTGGTTCAAGTGGTCGACTGCGCGAAGAGTTTCCAATCTTTCCTCCTGGTGACTTGCGCATGGCCCTTGCCGCACTCTGTGGAGACGATGAGTGGGGAAGAAGTTGGGCTGAGATCATGCAGTATCGCTTTACTAGTGATGGTCCACTCGATGGCCACGCGGTTGGAAATCTTCTCCTAGCAGCGTTGTGGGATCGCGATGAAGATCCTGTAGAAGGTTTGGATCGCGTTGGCGCTTTGCTTAAAGTTGTTGGTCGAGTGCTTCCAATGGCCAGCCAACCCTTAGATATACAAGCAACCTTCACCATTGATGGTGCCAAGAAGGTTATTCGTGGCCAGAAAGAGGTTGCAACCACCTCTGGATTATTTGAATCAGTTGAGTTAATTCCGGCAAATCCTGCTGCACGACCAGAAGTTATACAGGCTATCAATGATGCAGAGTGGGTAACGATGGGGCCAGGCTCATGGATATCAAGTGTGCTGCCGCATCTATTGGTACCGGATCAGGTTGAATGTTTAGTAACGAGTTCGGCGAAGAAGATTTTATTGCTTAACCTCGATGATCCGCAGAGCGGTGAATTTGCAGGACGAAGCGCCTTTGATCATTTATCTGCGGTGCAGAAATTAGCCCCGTCACTTCACTTTGATTATGTGGTCGCGGATTCATCAGTGGTTCGCGATTCTGATGCATCAGATCGCCTTACTGAAAAAGTTTCAACCCAAGGTGGAGAGTTGGTGGTTGCAGATCTGCGAGGGGCAGGTGATAGCACTCACCACGATACGAAAAAATTAACTTCCGTATTCGCCCACATTGCCCAGAAATCTTTGATTGGATAACCCCATGGCAATGACCGCTGCAGTTAAAGATGAATTAAGTCGCCTCTCCGTAACTCGACCTTGCTGTCGTAAGGCTGAGGTCTCATCACTATTGCGCTTTGCCGGAGGGCTACATATTGCCGCAGGCAAGGTTGTTATTGAAGTAGAGCTAGATACTTCGCAGAGTGCACGCCGTCTCAAGAAAGATATTGCCGATATCTATGGACATGACAGTGACTTGGCAGTTTTATCTTCCAGCGGCCTGCGTAAGGGTTCTCGGTATGTTGTGCGAGTGATTGAAGCCGGTGATGCACTGGCGCGTCAGACAGGTTTAATTGATGGAAACGGTCGCCCCATCCGCGGACTTCCACCTCAGGTGGTTTCGGCAAATATCTGTGATGCTGAAGCGGCTTGGCGTGGTGCATTTATTGCTCACGGATCACTGACTGAACCCGGACGTTCCTCTTCTCTTGAAATTACATGTCCCGGGCCTGAAGCAGCTCTAGCCCTTGTCGGAGCAGCGCGTCGTTTGGGTATTGCTGCCAAAGCACGCGAAGTGCGTGGAGTTGACCGAGTAGTTATCCGTGATGGTGATGCAATCGGGGTACTACTTACTCGACTTGGTGCACATGAAAGTGTTCTTGCTTGGGAAGAGCGTCGGATGCGCCGCGAAGTTCGTGCAACTGCTAATCGTCTTGCTAATTTTGATGATGCTAATTTGCGTCGTTCTGCACGTGCTGCCGTTGCCGCTGCAGCCCGAGTGCAGCGAGCCATGGAAATTCTTGGCGATGAAATTCCAGAACATTTGAAAGAAGCCGGTGAACTTCGTATAAGCCATGGACAAGCAAGTTTGGAAGAGCTTGGATCTCTGGCAACTCCTCCTATGACAAAGGATGCAATTGCAGGTCGCATTCGTCGATTGCTTGCAATGGCCGATAAGAGAGCTGCTGAACTTGGTATTCCAGATACAGAAGCTGGACTCTCTCCCGATCTTCTTGGAGAATGAAAATCCTGTAGGAAATGAAATTCTCACGCGTGTTTTTTCGCACTGTGAGCGGCAGTACCTTACAGTAGCCCCGAAAGTCAGTGACAATCCTGATAAGGTTAGGCAAGTCCCCAGCGCTGTGGCAGATAGCGTGCCCACCCCCTTTGTACCCTAGAAAAAGGTTTACTCATGATTAATGTTGGAATTAATGGCTTTGGACGTATTGGTCGTAACTTTTTCCGCGCAGCATTGACCAATCCGAACATCAATATCGTTGCAATTAACGACCTCACAGATAACGCAACACTTGCTCATCTCCTTAAGTACGACTCAATCTTGGGACGCCTCGGTCTGGAAGTTTCACACACCGACGACACTCTCACAGTAGGCGGCAAGACAATTAAAGTTTTTGCAGATCGCGACCCGGCAAATCTTCCATGGGGAGCAGTTGGCGCAGATATCGTGATTGAATCAACAGGACATTTCACAAAAGCTGCCGATGCTAAGAAGCACATCTCAGCAGGTGCCAAGAAGGTCATCATTTCAGCTCCGGCAAGTGACGAAGACATCACAATCGTGATGGGTGTTAACCACGATAAGTACGATCCAGCCAACCATCACGTGATCTCAAATGCGTCATGTACAACCAACTGCCTTGCTCCAATGGCAAAGGTCCTACAAGACAACTGGGGAATCGTTAAGGGTCTGATGACAACGATTCATGCCTATACCAACGACCAGGTAATTTTAGATTTCCCTCACAAGGATCTTCGTCGTGCCCGTGCTGCAGCAACAAATATGATCCCAACATCTACCGGTGCAGCTAAGGCAATCTCGCTTGTGCTGCCAGAACTTAAGGGAAAGCTTGATGGATACGCCATGCGCGTTCCAGTTCCAACTGGTTCTGCAACCGACCTCACGGTAGAGCTAGCAAAGGAAGCAACCGCAGATGAGATCAATGCGGCGATGAAGGCTGCTGCAAATGGCGCACTGAAAGGCTTCCTCTCATATACAGATGATCCAATCGTCTCTTCAGATATCGTGACTGATCCATCATCATGTATCTTCGATTCAGGCCTTACTAAGGTAATCGGCAACCAAGTAAAGATTGTTGGTTGGTATGACAATGAATGGGGTTATTCAAACCGTCTCGTAGATCTGGTTGGACTTGTAGGTAAATCACTCTAATGTCTTTGCAGCAACTTGATGTGGCCGGCAAGCGGGTATTTCTTCGCTGTGATCTCAATGTTCCATTGAAAGATGGAGTCATTACAGATGATGGTCGAATTAAAGCTTCCTTGCCGACCATCAAGCTGTTACTTGAAAAGGGTGCAAGTCTTGTCATCGCAGCCCACCTCGGTCGCCCAAAGGGAGAAGCAAAACCAGAATTCTCACTCGCGCCGGTTGCTAAGCGATTAGGCGAATTGCTTGGATCGCCAGTGCATTTTGTTGGCGCACTCCTTGGCGAAGATGTCACCAGGGCAGCAGCCGGACTTAAAGCAGGCGAGATTTTGCTCTTAGAAAATATTCGCTACAGCGCAGCTGAGACTTCTAAGGATGAAATAGGGCGAAAAGAATTTGCCGAGCAATTGGCAGCCCTAGCAGATGTTTATGTGGGAGATGGGTTTGGAGCAGTGCATCGCAAGCACGCATCTGTCTATGATCTACCACGTCTTCTACCTCATGCAGCAGGAACGCTGGTTGGTGCAGAAGTTGAAGTATTGAAGAAACTCACCGTTGATCCTGCGCGGCCGTATGGAGTTGTTCTAGGCGGGGCAAAGGTCTCTGACAAGATCGGTGTCATTTCAAATCTTCTAAATAAAGTCGATGTTATGGCTATCGGTGGAGGAATGGTCTTCACATTTCTGGCCGCTCAAGGAAAAGAGATTGGCAAATCACTAGTTGAGACCGAACTTATTCCAACGGTGAAAGAGTTGATTGAGAAAGCTGCCACGTCGGGAGTCAAGTTAATTCTTCCTACAGATATTGTGGTTGCCCCAGAGTTTGCAATAAATGCGCCTGCAACGATTGTGAGCGCTAATGCAATCCCAGCAGATCAGATGGGTCTAGATATAGGACCTGATTCTGCAGAAACTTTTGCTGCAGCAATTACCGCGTGTAAAACGGTCTTCTGGAATGGTCCGATGGGAGTCTTTGAATTCCCGAATTTTGCACACGGTACAAAGGTTGTAGCCCAGGCTTTGACTCAAGTTTCTGGAATTTCTGTCGTCGGAGGTGGCGATTCAGCTGCAGCAGTACGTGCACTTGGATTTGCAGATAGCGACTTCGGATACATCTCAACGGGTGGGGGAGCCTCACTTGAGTACCTAGAGGGTAAGGAACTGCCTGGCCTTCTAGCGTTAGACCTTTAGAGTTAAGAGACATTCAATGATCGAGGGAGTAGATAATGCGTAAGCCACTTATGGCAGGTAACTGGAAGATGAACCTCAATCATCTTGAAGCGATCGCAGTTGCTCAGAAACTTGTCTACTCGCTATCGGATAAAGATTACGATGAAGTAGATATTGCCATCATTCCGCCATTTACCGATATTCGTTCGATCCAGACCCTGGTAGATGGAGATCGTCTGCGCCTTCAGTACGGAGCGCAAGACCTCTCGCCTGAGGCAAGCGGAGCTTTCACCGGAGATATCGCAGGTTCCATGTTAAAAAAACTTGGCTGCACCTTTGTGATTATCGGTCACTCAGAGCGCAGAGCAATACATAAAGAAGATGATCAGCTGATTAACAAGAAGATTAGGGCAGCACTTGCCAATGAACTGACTCCAATTTTCTGTGTAGGCGAAGAACTCTCGATTCGCGAATCGGGTGCACACGTTTCACATGTAATTCGCCAAGTTCGTGCTGGTCTTGAAGGATTTACCAAGCCAGAGTTGAAGAAGATTGTGATTGCCTATGAACCGGTATGGGCGATCGGGACAGGAAAGACTGCAACGCCAGAAGATGCACAAGAAGTGTGCGCCGCTATTCGAGAAGAAGTTGGTGTCATTGGTTCTGCAGAGATAGCAAGCAATATGCGCATTCTCTACGGGGGCTCTGTAAAATCTTCAAACATTGTAGAAATCATGAAGCAGGCAGATGTCGATGGAGCCCTGATCGGTGGCGCGAGCCTTGATCCAGAAGAGCTCGCCAAGATCGCAAAGTTCTACGCCCAAGAGGGGTAGTTATCGGCTCACTCTGGCTGGTTCGGTGGGGAATGCCCTGCCCGATCTAGTATCCTTCACCTCTACGCAACAAGGAGTGTGGCTATGGCCCTCGGATTATCGATCTTTCTGATCATCACAAGTGTGTTGATGATCCTTCTCGTTCTTCTCCATAAAGGAAAAGGAGCGGGTTTATCAGACCTCTTCGGTGGTGGAATCTCCTCAAATTACGGCGGCTCATCAGTTGTAGAGCGTAACCTCGATCGCATCACTATCGTCGTCGGTGGACTCTGGTTTGCAGGCGTTGTCGCACTCTCTCTTGTTTTGAAAGGGTAGTAAAAAATGGTTAGTGCTATTCGAGGAAGTCGCGTTGGTGCTGGCCCAATGGGCGAGGCCGAGCGTGGAGATCAGATTGAACGCGCCACCGTCTCATATTGGTGCGGTAATGGACACGAAGTTCGTCCATCATTTGCGGTAGAAGAGACGGTAGTTATTCCCGCTGAGTGGGATTGTCCAAAGTGTGGTCTTCCAGCAGGACGCGACCGGAACAATCCACCAAGTGCTGTTGTTAATGTTCCATATAAGACTCATTTGGCTTACGTAAAAGAGCGTCGCACAGATGCAGAAGGTGCCAAGATTCTTGAAGATGCCCTCAAGAAATTACGTGGTGAGGATTAATTTAGAGCGATCTAGCGGCATCAAGTATTTGAGCAATTCCCGCTCTTCGGTCTTGCAGGTGAAGACGAAGTAACGGGAATTTTCTCATTTGAAGGGCGCGATTATCGCCAAGAGCCTGGGCCATCAATAGCGTTCGGAAACCGAAATTGCTTCCGGGTATCGAGTAGTCAATTGAGGTTTCTCCAGTGATCTGCAAAAAGACACCATTTTGTTGGCCACCCTTATGAAATTGTCCGGTTGAATGTAGGAAGCGTGGGCCCCATCCAAATGTGACCGGACGCCCTGTGCTGTAGGTGAGAATCTTTCTTAGCTCCGAAAGCCGTGCATCATCGCTTCGGTCAAGATATGCATGTATAGAGATATAACCATCTATAGGAATGACTGCGCAAAACTCTTGCAGAGCTTCCTTGGGCGATTTACCTTTCCCGAAAATCCCAATCGAACCTTCTACATGATCTGGCGCAAACGAGGGAAGTATTCCGCCCCACTCGGCGAGTAGGGCAGAAGTTGCATTCTTTGCCTCGGTTACATTCGGTTGATTAAAGGGATCAATCTCAAGTGCTGCCCCAATTAGGGCTGTCACCCATTCCCAGAAAATGAAGTGTTCACCTAGTTCGCCAATTACAACAAGATCGGCATCGCTTTTCGAGAAGCTCACCGTAAAGGCTCCACCAATTGCAGCTGACGCAACATCCTCTGCCGCCACTGGAAGACGACCGACTCCAGACTTCCCAGTTGATTCGGCAATGAGTTGTTCGATCCAGTCAGATAGACCAGCTAATCCAGAACCTGCATCAATAAAACCAACATATTGATCGGTCTGAGTTGTGAGCAACCAAGCAACATCGAGAATCAAAGACGGATCTTTTATAAATGATTTTTTGCAATCATGAGCGGCATCTAGCAAGAGCGAGATATCAACGCCACAGAGTGCACTAGGAACGAGTCCAAATGCACTCAGTGCGCTAAATCGTCCGCCAACATGGGGGTCAGCGTTGATTACTGATAATCCTTGCGCACGAGCATCGTGATCAAGAGGCGAGCCAGGATCAGTTACCACAACCATATGTTGGCTAAGTTCAAGCCCAGCAGATGTAAATGCACCCGCAAAGGCTGATCGCGCTGAAGCCGTCTCAATTGTCGACCCCGACTTAGATGAAACTACGACCAGGGTTGAAGATAGATCCCCGTTGATTGCATGATGGAGGTAATTTGGATCAGTTGAATCGAGAATAAAAAGTTTTTTGCCATAACTTTCTGCGATCACTTCTGGAGCAAGGGAAGATCCGCCCATGCCAGCAAGAACGATCGTTGTGATGTGTCTAAATCGAGCAGCAAGTGCATCTATCTCTGGCAGGAGAGTGCGAGAAGACTCAGGAAGATCTACCCAGTTCAGACGAATTGCCGCTTCAGGTGCAGCATCTGGACCCCAGGTATTTGCATCCTTTTCAGCGATTCGCTGGTGAGCAGATGCAAGGCGTGAGTAAAGATCGCTTGTGCGATCAACCCGTGTAAGTGATGCACCTGAGATTTTCACCGCGCCATCACCTTTTCAACATCTGCCAGTAGAGAAATCCAAGCTTCTTCAAACTTCTTAACGCCATCTGCTTCTAGCGCATCAGTGATTTTCTCTAATGAGATTCCCAGTGTGGCCAACGAGGAAAGTACATGTGCAGCGCTATCAAGATGGGCAGTGATCGCAGTGCTCTCCACAACTCCATGGTCCAGGAAGGCATCCAAAGTTGATTGTGGCATTGTGTTAACAGTCTGTGCAGCAATCAATTTATCTACATAGACAGTATCTGGATAAGCAGGATCTTTCACGCCAGTAGATGCCCACAAAGGTCGTTGTACGAGCGCACCTTTTGAGGCAAGTGCCTTCCAAGACGGATCTGCAAACTTCTCGAGAAAGAGTGCATATGCTCGATGTGCATTGGCTATGGCAATCTTGCCCAGCAGCTCTTGATTACCCAGCGCCTTTAGCTCCTTATCAACGGCGCTATCAATGCGTGAGATGAAAAATGATGCGACTGAGTGGATTTGGGAGAGATCCTTCCCTGTTGTCTCTGCCAACCTCATTCCTTCAATAAATGCATTGATAACTTCGCCATAACGCTCGAGCGAGAAGATGAGAGTGACGTTGACGCTAATTCCCTGGGCGATAAGAGCCGTAATTGCTGGTAGACCTGCCTTAGTTGCAGGGACTTTAATCATTACATTTGGTCGATCTACCAAGGTATAGAGAGCAGCGCCCTCTGTGATGGTCTCCTTAGTTTTATGCGCCAAGCGTGGATCTACTTCAATACTGACTCGACCATCGACACCTTTGGAATTTTGAAAGATCTCGGCAAATAGGTCGCAGGCTTGCCTGACATCATCAGTTGTTAATGTGCGTACAACTTCATCTACTGATTTACCTTTTAGCTTTGCAATATCTGCGGCATATTCATCTGCGCCAGTGATGGCAGCTCCGAAGATACTTGGATTGGTCGTTACACCTCGAACGCCATCATAAGAAATACGGTGGGGGAGATTATGTGGGCCAGAGCCAGTCAACTTCGATCGAGAGAGATCATCAAGCCAGATTGAAGTTCCAGCTTTGAAAATATCGTGTTGTCTCATGCGCGTGCCGCCAATACCTTAGAGACTACATTCTCAACGCTAAAACCAAACTCTGTAAAGAGTTGTGAAGCAGATGCCGATGCCCCATAGTGATCAAGACTGATGATCACTCCCGAATCTCCGACGTACTCTCGCCACCCTTGAGCAATTCCAGCCTCGATACTCACGCGCAGTGCAGTGCTAGGGATGACAGCTTCTTTATAGCTAGCACTTTCTTCTGCAAACCATTCAAGGCACGGAGCACTCACAACTTGAGTAGAGATTCCTTGTGCATTAAGGGCCTCTGCACTCTTGACTGCCAGGCTAACTTCAGAACCTGTAGCGATGAGAACAACTTCTGGTGCTTTCGGAGCCTTCACCAAGATGTAAGCACCTTTATCGACGCCTTCGGCACTTGCATAGACCGAGCGATCATAAACTGGAAGATTCTGACGTGATAACAAGATTCCCGCCGGCTTGTTTCGCATCAGGATAGATTTCCAAGCCTGTGCAACTTCATTGGCATCTGCTGGACGAATTGCTGCAAAGTTTGGAATCGCACGAAGTGCTGCCAAATGCTCAATCGGCTGGTGTGTCGGACCATCCTCACCAAGGCCTATCGAATCATGGGTCCAAACAAATGTTGTCGGAATATCCATGAGCGCGGCAAGACGCACCGAAGGACGCATGTAATCGCTAAAGACAGCAAAGGTTCCACCAAATGAACGCGAGAGGCCATGCAATGTAATTCCATTGAGAATTGAACCCATCGCATGCTCGCGAATTCCAAAGTGGATGATGCGTCCGTAAGGTGTTGCATTCTTCATCGCACTTGATGCCGGAAGGAAAGAGCCTCCACCTTCAATGGTTGTGTTGTTACTCTCTGCTAAATCTGCAGAGCCTCCCCAAAACTCTGGAAGTACCTCAGAGATCGCATTGATCACCTTTCCGGACGCTGCACGTGTTGCAACATCCTTTCCAGCTTCAAATACAGGAAGTGATTTCTCCCAGCCCACAGGTAACTCTCGCTTAACCAAGCGATCCAGAAGCGCTGCCTTTTCTGGATGTGCAGTTTTCCAGGTGGCTAGCCTGGCATCCCATTCTTTACGGGCAGTAGCACCGCGTGATTTCACAAGGCGAATATGCGCAAGAACGTCATCTGGCATAGCAAATTTCTCATCAGGATTAAGTCCTAGCTCAACCTTAGTTGCCGCAATCTCTTCATCGCCAAGGGCTGAACCATGAGATTTAGCAGTGTTACGAAGTTTTGGAGCAGGCCATGCAATAACAGATTTCATACGAATCAGTGTTGGTTTTTTTATCTGCGCCTTAGCAGCGGACATCGCTGCATCAAGAGAGGGCAGATCAACATTGCCATCAGGGAGGGCGGATACCTCGATCACATCCCAGCCGTAAGCACGGTAGCGTGCAGAGACATCTTCAGTAAATGACACATGTGTGTCACCTTCAATCGAGATGCGATTGTCGTCATAAATTACGTTGAGATTTCCTAGCTCTTGAGTTCCGGCAAGTGAAGATGCCTCAGCGCTCACACCTTCTTGCAGATCTCCATCTGAGCAAATTACCCAGATGGAATGATCAAAGAGTGACTGGCCCGCCGGAGCATCTGCATCAAGAAGTCCACGTTCGTAACGTGCTGCCATCGCAAATCCCACTGCCGTAGCAACTCCAGCACCCAAAGGCCCGGTAGTCATTTCTACGCCTGCTGTATGCCCAAATTCAGGGTGCCCTGGAGTCAATGATCCCTGGGTACGAAACTCTTGTAAGTCTTTCATCTCAAGGCCATAACCGCTAAAGAATAATTGCGTGTAGAGCGTCATTGATGAATGACCACACGAAAGAATGAAACGGTCGCGCCCCAACCACTGAGGATCGGATGGATCATGTACGAGATGGCGCTGGAAAAGTGTGTACGCAACCGGCGCTAGCGCCATGGCCGTACCGGGATGGCCATTGCCAACTTTCTGCACCGCATCCATTGCGAGTGCGCGGGCGTAGGCGATGGCGCGATCATCAAGAGTGCTCCAGTTTGCCATTGTTGTCATTTATATTCTCT
>JBEANF010000065.1:0-3482 GCA_041165585.1 Actinomycetota bacterium
CAGATGGCGCGGCTAAGGCGCGTGAAGTCTTTGAATTAGAGACCAAGATCGCCGCCCTGCACTGGGATCAGGTCCGCAATCGCGATGCCAGCCTTACCTATAACAAGAAATCTCGGGCAGAGCTCGAAGCCCTCTCCCCTGCACTTAATTGGCCGCTCTGGATGAGCGCCGGTGAAGTTCCAGCTGCTGCCTTTGACAATGTCGTTATCGGTCAGCCATCGTTTTTTGAAGGAATCTCACCGCTAGTTGCAGCCTTTGCGACAGATCCTGCGATGAAGTCAGCCTGGAAATCATGGCTCTCCTGGCATGTAATCGCAGGCAGTGCGTCATATCTGAACTCTGAGATCGTCAATGAGAATTTCGCATTCTTCGGTACAACTCTCTCTGGCACACCACAACTTCGCGAGCGCTGGAAGCGCGGTGTTGCACTCGTTGAAGGAAGTCTCGGAGAGGCGATCGGCAAGATCTACGTCGAACGCCACTTCCCACCTGCTGCCAAGGCGCGCATGGAAGGACTTGTTGCCAACCTTATTGAGGCCTATCGCCAGAGCATTACCGCCCTTGATTGGATGAGCCAGGAGACCAAGACGAAGGCGATTGCAAAGCTTGAAAAGTTCCGTCCCAAGATTGGCTATCCAGATAAGTGGCGCGATTATTCGGCGCTAGAAATTACTGCAGATGACCTCTTTGGCAATCTGGCTCGCGTGACAAAGTTCGAACGCGACTTTGCGCTGGCCAAGATTGGAAAGCCGGTCGATCGCGATGAGTGGCATATGACCCCACAGACCGTGAACGCCTACTACAACCCACTAGGAAATGAGATTGTCTTTCCTGCAGCAATTTTGCAGCCGCCATTTTTTGGCCTTGATGTCGATGATGCTGCTAACTACGGCGCTATCGGTGCGGTCATCGGCCACGAAATAGGACATGGTTTTGATGATCAAGGTTCAAAGTTTGACGGCGATGGCAACATGGTCGATTGGTGGGTAGATGTCGATCGCACCGAATTTGAAAAGCGGGCCAATACTTTAATCGCCCAATACAACGAACTTGTTCCCGAAGGGACTCCCGACCTGACAGTCAATGGCGCACTTACTGTTGGTGAAAATATCGGAGACCTTGGTGGACTTTCGATTGCATTGAAAGCTTATGAGATCGCACTCGATGGCAAAGAGCCACCAGTGATCGATGGCATGAATGGATACCAGCGCCTCTTCTTGGCATGGGCACAGGCATGGCGTGGCAAGGTACGCCCAGAAGAACTTCGCCGCCGTATTGCAACTGATCCTCATTCACCATATGAGTTCCGCTGCAACCAGATCGTTCGCAATATCCCTGCCTTCTACACAACCTTTGGCGTCACACAAGATGATGCTCTTTGGTTAGATGAGGATCAACGCGTTGCCATCTGGTAACGGCTTTGGCTTTGAGATAGAGCACGCGCCGGAAAAATCTCTGGCACGCGCCGGAAAAATCTCAACTCCACACGGTGAGATAGCAACTCCAGCCTTTATTCCGGTAGGAACAAAGGCGACGGTCAAAGCTGTTCTGCCAGAGACCATGAAGGAACTCGGCGCGCAGGCGTTATTGGCTAATGCCTATCACCTCTACCTACAGCCGGGATCTGATGTCTTAGATGAGGCCGGCGGATTAGCCCGCTTTATGAATTGGCCCGGGCCGACCTTTACCGATAGCGGTGGGTTTCAAGTTCTCTCTCTCGGTGTTGGTTTCAAAAAAGTTCTGGCGATGGATGCCCATACTTTTCGCTCTGACGAAGTGGTAGCTGGCAACAAGGAGCGGCTAGCCCACGTCGATGATGAAGGTGTGACTTTTAAATCCCACATCGATGGCAGCATGCACCGCTTTACCCCAGAGATTTCCATGCAGGTACAGCACCAGATTGGCGCTGACATCATCTTTGCCTTTGATGAGTGCACTACCTTGCATAACACCCGCAAATATCAGGAAAAGGCGTTAGAGCGCACACGACTATGGGGTATTCGTTGTCTTGATGAACACCAGAAATTGACCGCAGAACGCTCTCAGAAGCCTTATCAGGCCCTCTACGGAGTCATTCAAGGCGCACAGTACGAAGATCTACGTAAGCAGGCTGCGACAGATATGGCAGCCCTTCGCTCAACGGATCCAGATTCACCGATCGGCTTTGATGGATTTGGGTTAGGTGGGGCGCTGGATAAGAAATCACTCGGAACAATCTTGACCTGGATGAATGAGATATTGCCGGCCGAAAAACCCCGCCATCTGCTGGGAATTGGCGCTCCTGAAGATCTCTTTGTCGGAGTCGAAAATGGCATCGATACCTTTGACTGTGTCTTAGCCTCACGCATTGCTCGAACATCGGCGGTCTACACAATGGTGGGGCGCAACAACTTATCGAATGCCATCAATCGCAGGGCTTTTGAGCCCATCGATGACGAGTGCGATTGCTATACCTGCGCCCATTACACCAAGGCTTACTTGCACCACGTTTTCCGGGGCAAGGAGATCATCGCTGCCACCCTTGCTACCATTCACAACGAGCGATTTATAGTTCGCTTAGTTGATCAGATGCGAGCGGCTCTGATCTCAGGAGATTACTTTGAATTCAAGGCTGAATTCATGAGTAGATATAAACATCTGTCTGGTCAGGCACGAGATTAGATGTAACTATTTAGCAGCAAGACGAGCTTCACGACGTACGCGCTGCTCGGCAGGATCTGGAACAGGAACTGCTGCAATCAAGCGACGTGTGTAATCACTCTTTGGATTCTGCAGAATCTGATCACGATCACCGACTTCTACCAATTCACCATTTTGCATCACTGCGATGCGGTGCGACAAGATGTCTACGACTGCTAGGTCGTGCGAAATAAACAAACACGCGAAATTGAGTTTGCCCTGAAGATCTTGCAAAAGTTCAAGGAATCGCGCCTGTACAGATACATCAAGTGCTGATGTTGGCTCATCTGCAATCAAAAGATCTGGAGTTAGAGAAAGTGCGCGAGCAATACCTACACGTTGGCGCTGTCCGCCTGAGAGTTCGTGCGGATAGCGGTTCCGATAACTACGTGGCAGTTCAACTTGATCGAGCAAATCTTCAACTCGGCGAGCAAGTGCATCTCCCTTTGCCTCTCCTGCCAAATATAAAGGCTCACCAATTGATTCACCAATTGGCAGTCGTGGGTTAAGAGAAGATGCGGGATCTTGGAAGACGATGCCGGTGTGGCGGCGGATTGCAGAAAGCTCTTTCGACTTGGCATGGCTAATATCCCTGCCCACGATTTCCAGCTTTCCCTCCTTGATCGGTAGTAATCCAATCGAAGCGCGGCCAATCGTAGTTTTTCCTGAACCAGACTCTCCAACCAGTCCCAGAATCTCGCCTGGATAGATCTCTAAATTAATATTTTTGGCAGCCACAAACTCTGGGATGCGGCCGCGCTTGGGATAGGCGATGGTGACATTTTCAAGTTTGAGAACCGGAG
>JBEANF010000066.1:0-33088 GCA_041165585.1 Actinomycetota bacterium
GCCTACCAATCCCATCGAGGTTGCGCGACCCAGACTCATAGGATGTTCTCTCGAAAGTCGATGCTATGGCTACCATCGGGAGCAAGTAAGACTGCAGCAACATCGATTGAAAAATCTCTTCCTAGATGGTGATGGGTAGCTAGCCAGGCAAGTGCTAGACGTTGCAATCTGCGTGCTTTGCTTCGATCGATTGCCTCTAATGGATTACCAAATGCAAGTGAAGAACGAGTCTTGACCTCAACAAAGTGCACTAAGCCACCTGGATCGCAGGCAACAATGTCAATCTCGCCTTCTTTAATTCGCCAATTGCGGGCAAGGATTTCAAATCCGCGCGCTTCTAAATAGTGCGCAATAACCTTCTCGCCGAATGCACCAACCTGTCGATTTCTGCTCCGCGGTAACTCTTTCCTAGTCATGGCCGGGAGAGTAGAGATCAGAAAATCGTCACAGAGGTGAAAATTCTTACGCTGTGGGTAAATTACAAAAGCGCGGCAATATTTGAATATGACTTGCGATGGACAGCACTCACGCCATGCTTTTTGAGGGCTTCTGTGTGAGCCTTTGTGATGTAACCCTTGTGCGACTTAAATCCGTATTCAGGATAGATCTGATCGAGCTCTCGCATTATTCGATCTCGAGTGACTTTTGCGATTATGGATGCTGCACTAATACATGTCACAACTTGGTCACCCTTCCAGACTGCAAGGTTGGGTAGGGCAAGACCCTCAATAGCATAACCATCTGTGAGTACATAGGCCGGAGCTATCTCTAATCCTTGAACAGCCCGCCTCATGCCATCCAGATTTGCAGCATGCACGCCTCGAATATCAACTTCTTCATTGGAGATAATGACTACTGAAAGAGAGAGCGCCTGCTCTGAAACAACCTCAAATAACTCTTCGCGAACTTTCTCACTCAATTCTTTTGAATCTCGCACCAACGCAAGCTCTGGCGAATGTCGATCTTTTAAAATTACCGAAGCCACAACAAGCGGGCCGGCACAGGCACCGCGACCTGCCTCATCAACTCCTGCTAACGGTGTAATCCCGGCAGCATAAAGTTGATCTTCAATTACCTTTTCGTCGCTCACTTGCTTGCAAGAGGATCGTGAGATGCAACTAAACCGATGCGGTTAAAGGGCCAGATCTTTGCCACTACTTTTCCGGTGATCTTCTCCACCGGAACCATTCCATTATTTACATCATCCTGGTGCACCCGTGAATCGCCACTTGCGCCGCGGTGATCACCCATCACCCAGACTTTTCCTTCAGGGACTGTGACATTGAAATCTGTATCACTCGGTGTGTTTCCAGCAAAGATATATGGCTCGCTAGTTGGTTTACCGTTGATTGTTAACACCTGATCTTTGGCAACAACATTGTCTCCGGCAACGCCGATAACTCGTTTTACCAGGTATTGCTTGGCTGGATTTGGAACTATGCCAACTAGTACTAAACCTTCTCGAATTGTATTAACAACCACATTTCCAGAGGATTCGGATGCTTCTGGGAGCCAACCTGCCGGATCACGAAAGACAATGACATCACCACGTTGGATGTCGTTGCCTATAAATGGAAGGCGATTGACTGCAACGCGGTCATTAATTTGAAGGGTGTTCTCCATTGACCCCGACGGAATAAAGAAGAACTGTACGAGAAAAGATTTGATCAGCAGTGAAACAAGGAGGGCAAGGATGACTAGGATTGGTAGTTCGCGAAGGAGCGAACCCTTGCGCATCATGAGTTAGGTAGCGTTATAACTATTCGGCTTTTTTATCAGCTGGAGTCTCTTCTACTGAAGTCTCCTCTGCTGCGCCTTCAGCAACTGCCTCTACAACTGGCTCTGCTGGAGTCTCTACCGCTGTCTCTACTGCAGTCTCTACGACAGCCTCTACAACCGGCTCGACTACTGCCTCAACAATTGGTTCTGGCGTTGAGAGAATTCCATCGCCATAACCTTCAACGCCATCACGCTTTTCGCGGATCTTGGCCGCCTTACCGCGAAGGTCGCGTAGGTAGTAGAGCTTGGCGCGACGAACATCGCCCTTCTTGACGAGTTCGATCTTTTCAATAACTGGTGTATGAACTGGGAATGTACGTTCTACGCCGACACCGTATGAAACTTTACGGATAGTAAATGTCTCGCGAACACCATCGCCTTGGCGACGAATAACAATTCCCTGAAAGACCTGAATACGGCTCTTTGAACCTTCGATAACACGGACGTGGATCTTAAGTTCATCGCCAGCGCGGAACTGTGGGATGTCCTTGCGCAATGACTTGGCATCAACGGCGTCGAGAATGTTCATTTTCTTCCTCAGGTTTCTTCGTATCTCATGCAGCGCCTGCTTCTTAGCGGCGCAGACGGCCTATCTTGCCATAAAAGAGGCCTCGAGCGTAAATCGGCCGATTGCCCCTAGAACTCCACGCTGGCGAGCGCATCGTGTAGCTCGGTGAAGAGGCCTGGGCCGGCAGCGATCGTCAATTTACGCTGGCCATCTCCGCGGTGGATTACCGAAGCCCCTGCTTCGGTGGCAACGAGTGCTCCTGCCGCCCAATCCCATTCCTTAAGGCCACGTTCAAAGTATCCATCGAGTGCGCCCATACCTACATGACAGAGATCAACTGCCGCCGATCCCATTCGACGAATATCTCGAATGCGTGGAAGAAGTGTTGATGTCATTACAACTTGTTCGGTGCGATCTGCAACATCATAGGCAAATCCTGTTCCAATAAGTGCTCGATCCAGGCTCACACCAGAAGTTGAACGTATTGCTTGCCCGTTATGAAATGCTCCTTGGCCACGCACTGCATGCCATATGGAATTAATTGTCGGGGCATTCACAACTCCAACTAGCGAGCCTTGGCTATCGCGGGCTGCGATGCTGACATTCCAACCAGGTAATCCATAAAAGTAATTGACGGTGCCATCTAGCGGATCAATCACCCATGTAATCCCAGATGAACTCTCACGCGCAGCACCTTCCTCAGCAACAATTCCATCATCAGGACGCGCCGCCAAAAGTGTTTCTACGATGTAGGCCTCTGCCTTCTCATCCATCTGGGTCGCAAAGTCGATTGCGGTGGACTTCTCTGTCAGATCAAAGGAGCTGGGACGTTCCATCAGCAATTGCCCCGCATGAGTGGCCACTGACTGGGCAAGGGCAAGCAATTGCACAGCAAGTGGTGACGTCTCTGGGGTCATATCCGCACTTTATCGGTTATTCTGCGCTTCATGAGCGAACTGCGGCTGACAGGCAAGAACCCTGAGGGCACACATATCACTCTCACCAACTCTGACGGTGAAGAATTTACGGTGCGCATTAGCGATACCTTGCGCGCCACTGTCAACCAGCCTCGCCTTGCCGCAGTTGTTACCTCAGATGAAGTCGAGACAATGAGCGTACGTGAGATTCAACGTCGCCTTCGCGCCGGTGAATCAATGGATGCCATAGCCCGAGATGGTCGCATTAGCGTTGAAAAAGTGGAGCGCTTTGCTGGACCTATCCTGCAAGAACGGCTCTTTATCCTTGATCAAGCAGCTTCGGTTGTACTGCGCAAAGAGAGCGCGCGCGATCAAGTGACTTTTGAAGATGTGGTGATCTCTCGCCTTGCACCTCTCGGAGTCGACAGCGATTCATTAACGTGGAATGCATGGCGTATCGATGATGGAACATGGACTATCGATCTTGCTTATCCCAACCGTGATGGCCATGGCAGCGCGACATGGAACTTTGATCTCAACCGCCGCTCGATCACGCCAACTAATGAGAATGCACGGTGGATGCTCGGCCAAGAACCAGCCCCACGTGCTCATACTCCTGGCTTAGTGCATGCCGAACCTACTCATCCTTCACGTATCATCGATTCAATTCCAGATCCAGAGCCAGTGCGTGAGACTCCGCGACTTGTGGCAATTCGTGAAACTCCACGCGAGGAAGATAGAGCAGAGGGAATTACTGGTCGCGCCAAAGTTCCTTCGTGGGATGAAATTATGTTTGGCCGTCCTGCTACACCAGCATCACAAGCGCCAGATAACGATCCTGTCGCCGATCCATCTGAGGACGATCTCTTTAATTCTTGATTAAGTTTTAATACGTGCGCATCAAGAGCGCGATTGTAGATTCAATCTCACTCACGCCACCGTGATGACCCACCATCGCACCTTCTTTCTCGGCACGATCAGGATCGAGCAAGACAAGTCCCGCGTGAGGAATAGCGATGAGATCGCCCATGCGATCTGCCGCATCTGCAGTGACAACATCACCAAAGAGATCGGCTGCGATAGCGTCTTCGCGTGTATAGATAGTTGCGCGATCGCCTAGATACGTACGCCACTGACCTGCGTAATCTACCCGAGCAGCTGGAGAATCTGCGGCATCAACTAAGTAGAGATGACGGGCACGAGGTTCGCCAGCAATTGTTGCAATGCCATCGAGAAGTGAATTTTCAACTCCGAGGATGACTTTTTCTGCAACGTTGATCATGCCGTGGTCTGCAGTGAGCCAGACACGAGTGCCACGTGGTAACTTCATAATAAGTGCGGCGAGGAGACTATCGATTCCACTCAGCGCAGCCAGCCACTTATCTGAGCCCACACCATCGCTATGTCCGGCTGCATCGAGGTCGTTCACGTAAAGATAGACAAAAGAAGGTGTCGCCTTAAGACCTGCAACGGTTTTTTCAATCAAATCTGTTGAAACATTTGCACCGCTATAAGTTGCACCGCGAAAGACGGCTTGCGTAAAGCCAGTTGTCTCGTATCGCTTAGCTGCCACATGTGTCACAGAAATTGCTGCTGCCTGTGCTCGCTCAAATAAGGTCGGAATTGGTTGCCAGATTGTTGGATCAACTCGCTCATCCCATTTCAACGAATTAAGAATTCGTCCACCACTTCGCGGCACTCGCACGGTGTATCCCAACATTCCATGTGCGCCAGGAAGAACCCCGGTCATGAGCGTTGCCAGGCTTGTAGCCGTCGTAGATGGAAACGCTGTACGTAGTAAACCAACAGATGTCAGCGATGCAATAGTCGGGGCGATCTGTCTATATTTGTCGATGACATCTGCACCCAATCCATCCACCAGAAATAGCAGCTCACGTCCGGCAGGGCTTTCTGCAACATCTAATCGGTTCTGAGCATCGGACAAACCCAATGAGGAGAAGATTGATGGCGTGATGTCGGCTAAATGCACAGGTATATGTTCTCACGGGTATTGTTACCGATGTGAGCATCCACTATTCAAAAGAAGTAGCAGCAGCTATCGCAGCAGGTTCTCCAATCGTTGCCCTTGAATCCACGATCATTAGCCATGGACTCCCCCGTCCATCGAACCTCACAGTTGCCCAAGAGGTCGAAGAAATCGTTCGAGCACATGGCGCAACGCCTGCCACGATCGCAATTCTTGACGGAGTAGTTCATATCGGTTTGGAAGCAGATCAGCTAGTTGCGATTGCAAACCGTGATGACATCTCAAAGGCATCAACACGTGATCTGGCCGTGTTCAGTGCTCTTAAAACCAGTGCTGCGACCACCGTTGCTGCAACCTCTCATCTTGCAAGTCTTGCTGGGATCAAAGTCTTTGCAACCGGTGGTCTTGGTGGAGTCCATCGAGGCGCTAGTGAGTCATTTGATGAATCAGCCGACCTTGGCGCACTAGGAAAATTAGATATTGCAATTGTCTGTGCTGGTGTGAAATCTATTCTTGATGTCTCAGCAACTCTTGAGCGCTTAGAATCTCTCTCTATTGGCTTAGTTGGCTACAAGACCAATGCATTTCCTGGTTTCTACCTCACTGATTCAGGATTTACCCTCGAACATCGTGTGGAAAGTGCCGAAGAAATCGCGGCGATTATCAAAGCTCGTCGTGATATTAAAACAGATTCAACTGCTCTTGTTATAGCAAACCCAGTCAAGGATGAGATGGATCGCACTCGTCATGATGCAATCCTGGCTAGCGGCCTTGCAGGCGCGCAAGCACAAGGAGTTACTGGCAAGGCGGTCACTCCGTTCTTACTTGAGCACTTCCATACAGCAAGCCACGGTGAATCACTCAAGGTCAATATTGAAATAATCAAATCCAATAGCGCCCTTGCAGCCGATATTGCAGTTGCGCTCCATCGGTAATTTCTCATGAGTTCAAAGGTTTACTGCATCGGTGATCTGATGCTTGATGTCGTTGCCCAAATTCCCTCAACTCCCCAAGAGCTTCATCTCGGAAATGACACTAGAACGATCATCTCCACACATGGCGGCGGTGCGGGTGGAAATGTT
Organism: Actinomycetota bacterium; assembly: GCA_041165585.1. Classification (GTDB taxonomy): domain Bacteria; phylum Actinomycetota; class Actinomycetes; order Nanopelagicales; family Nanopelagicaceae; genus Planktophila. The sequence goes on from JBEANF010000066.1 coordinate 6,274, forward strand.
GCTTCGTGGCTTGCAGTCCTTGGAAACGATGTAACGATGGTGGGACGCATTGGAAATGATGCAGCAGGACTTGCAATAACTTCGGAATTTGATGCGCTAGGAATTTCCTATGGATCAATTATCAAAGAAGATCTCCATACCGGTGTGGTTATCTGTCTCGTCGATCCATCAGGTGAGCGCACCATGCTTGCTGATAACGGAGCAAATGCTGGGCTGGAACTGTCAGATCTTCCATCCTTGGACGGAGTCGATGCTGTCTATATAACTGGATATGCACCTCTTGCTCCCCTTTCGCGTGATGGTGTCCTGGCAATGGCTGCAACTATCAAATCTCGCGGAATTCCCATCACCTTCGATCCGGCAACAGTCGGTGGCATGAAAGGCGTACCAGTAGAAGAAATTCTTTCGTGGTGCCAAATGATGGATACCTTGATTATGAATGAAGAAGAGGCGATCTATTTGAGTGGATCCAGTGATGCCGAATCTGCTCTTGATTTTTTTATCGACCTTGCGCCTCGAGCGATTATTAAAAGAGGTTCGCAAGGAGCCATTGGATTGGAGCGCGGTGGTCACGTTGTGACAGTGGCTGCATCAACAACTGAGGTAGTCGACACCACTGGCGCTGGTGATTCCTTCGCCGCCGGATTTATCGATGCTTTTACCAAAAATAACGACTTTGCCAATGCATTGCAGAGAGCCAGCGATGTTGCCGCCCGCTGTGTCGCAATCGTCGGTGCCAGAGGGCGTGTAGGTACACAGATTTAGCCCTTCCACTTGGCACAATTCACGCCATGGCAACAGCAAAGAAGACCACAGCGTCCAAGAAGGCAGCAGCCGGACCAAAGCCTGGGGAGTTTGCCGGCAAGATTGTTGATATCGATGTCTCTTCAGAAATGTCGGAATCCTTTCTCGAATACGCATACTCAGTTATTTACTCCCGCGCACTCCCCGATGCCCGTGATGGATTAAAGCCAGTACACCGTCGCATCCTGCATCAGATGGCAGAGATGGGACTTCGTCCAGATCGTGGTCATGTCAAGAGTGCACGTGTTGTCGGTGAAGTAATGGGTAAGTTGCACCCCCATGGTGATGGTGCAATCTACGACGCACTTGTGCGCATGGCGCAATCGTTTTCGATGCAACTTCCACTCATTGATGGACATGGAAATTTTGGTTCACTCGATTCAGGCCCTGCTGCCATGCGTTACACCGAGGCGCGTTTAGCCTCTGCCGCTCTTGCAATGGTTGCCGAATCAGATGAGAACACAGTCGACTTTGGGCCAAATTACGATGGCCAGCTCTCTGAACCGCTTGTGCTACCTGCTGCCTATCCTAATTTGCTCGTTAACGGAGGATCGGGAATCGCTGTTGGAATGGCTACAAATATGGCCCCCCATAATTTGGGCGAAGTTATCGCTGCAACAAAGTTTTTAATCGACAACCCTAAAGCAACTTTGAATCAGTTGATGAAGCATGTGCAAGCACCTGATTTTCCAACCGGTGGCGAAATCGTCGGGATGGAAGGTGTGCGCGAGGCTTATGCAACAGGTAAAGGTTCATTTAAAGTGCGCGCAACCGTTGAAATCGCCAAAGTTACCTCGCGCAAAATGGGAATTATTATTAAAGAACTGCCTTTCAATATCGGACCCGAAAAGGTGGTAGAGCGCATTGCAGATTTGGCAAAGGCGAAGAAAATCCAGGGTATTTCTGACATTATCGATCTGACGGATGGACAGACCGGAACAAATGTCGTGATCGAGCTCAAGAATGGTTTTGAGCCAGAAGAAGTTCTAGAAAAGCTCTACAAGCTCACTCCCATGGAGGATGCCTTCGCTATCAACGCCGTAGCGCTAGTGAAGGGTCGCCCGCAGACATTGGGACTTAAAGAGTTGCTGCAGGTATTTATCGACCACCGAATTGAGGTGGTTTCACGCAGATCCGAGTTTAGAAAAGCAAAGGCTTCGGCACGATTATTGATGGTAGATGGTCTACTCAAGGCAATAATCGATATCGATAAAGTTATCAAAATTATTCGTGGTAGCGATGATGCAACGGTGGCAAAAGCCTCATTGATCAAGGATTTCAAACTCAATGAAGAGCAGGCTACTTACATCCTCGATATGCCACTTCGTCGCCTTACAAAGATGAGCAAACTCGAACTCGAGAGCGAGCAGAAGGAACTCAAGGCAACGATTGCCGAACTAACTGCCTTACTCAAGAGTGAAGAGAACATCAGAGCCTTGATCTCTACTGAACTCACAGCCGTTGCAAAATCGTATGCGACTCCTCGACGTACTCGCATTGGTGCATAAGTAGCCAATTTCTTTCCTGCTGCCACTATGTGGGAGACTTACGCAAATGATCGCAACCACTGCCCTCGAGCTTCGCGCTGGGGCTAGACTCTTAGTTTCTGGAGTGAGTGTGCGTATCAATCATGGTGATCGCATCGGTTTTGTGGGACGAAACGGTGCAGGTAAATCAACCCTGGCAAGAGTTCTGGCAGGTGAAACTCTTCCTGCAGGTGGTGGTGTTACTCGCACCGGCAAAATTGGTTATCTCCCCCAAGATCCACGCACTGGGGAAGATCAAGGAACGGTCATCGAACGAATTCTCTCAGCCCGTGATCTTGATCAGATAGCCCACCGCATGAAGATGGTGGAAGAAGAGATGGCAACTGCCGAAGGTGAAGCTCTGGAAAAAGCGTTGGATCGTTACACCCGCGTCGATGCTGAGTTCAGCGCCGCCGGAGGCTATGCCGCAACTGCCGAGGCGGAGGCAATTGCCACATCTCTAGGAGTTTCAGAAGCAGTTTTCGGTAATCAACTCGTCACGCTCTCAGGTGGTCAACGTCGCCGCATTGAATTAGCGCGCATTCTATTTTCAGGTGCCGAGACTTTGTTGCTCGATGAGCCAACAAACCACCTTGATGCAGATTCCATCATCTGGCTGCGCAACTACCTCACAAACTATTCAGGTGGCTTAGTCATCATCTCCCACGATGTGAATTTGATCGAGACCGTAGTAAACAAGGTTTTCTACATCGATGCTAACCGCAACGTCATCGATGTTTACAACATGGGTTGGAAGCAGTATCTGATTCAGCGCGAAGCAGATGAGCACCGTCGTAAGAAAGAACGAGCCAACGCCGAGAAGAAGGCGGAGATTTTGCAGAAACAAGGCGAGAAGATGCGTGCTAAAGCCTCGAAGGCCACGGCAGCACAAGGCATGCTTCGCCGAGCAGAGAAACTTCGCAGCAACCTAGAAGAAGTGCGCGTTAAAGATAAGGTTGCAAAACTTCGCTTTCCATCACCTGCTCCTTGTGGCAAGACTCCTCTTTCTGGAGAAGAGTTATCGAAAAATTATGGTTCTCTTGAAATCTTTACAGATATCTCCTGCGTAATAGATAAAGGCTCACGCGTTGTGATCTTAGGTCTTAACGGTGCAGGAAAGACAACACTCCTTCGAATTCTGGCTGGTGAACTTGAATCAGATACCGGCAGCGTTGTGGCAGGCCATGGTTTAAAGATTGGTTACTACGCCCAAGAGCATGAATCGCTTGATTTTGAGCGCACCATCCTGGAGAACATGCTGAGTGCAACACCTGATATTCGAGAACCCGAAGCGCGTAACGTTCTCGGTTCATTCTTATTTGTAGGCGATGATGTTCATAAGCCTGTCAAGGTTCTCTCAGGTGGCGAACGTACACGTCTTGCCCTTGCAACTCTGGTTGTTTCAGCCGCCAACGTTTTACTTCTTGATGAGCCAACCAACAACCTCGATCCTGCATCTCGCGAGGAGATCTTGGGCGCCCTTGGTGAATACCAAGGTGCTGTAGTCATGGTCTCTCACGATGAAGGCGCAGTACAAGCCCTCAAGCCGGAGCGTGTGATCTTGCTGCCAGATGGCGATGAAGATATTTGGAAAGACGAGTACTTCGACCTAGTCGCAATCGACTAATTAAGCGTCGATGCGGTCGCGATCGATTTCGGCTGTAGAGATAAATTCCTTGCGAGGGGCAACATCGTTACCCATCAAGAGTTCAAACATTTTCTCAGCAGCAGATGCATCTGACACTGTAATGCGGCGAAGTGTGCGTGCGTCAGGATCCATGGTGGTTTCACGGAGCTGATCTGCATCCATCTCACCAAGGCCTTTGTAGCGCTGAATAGGCTCTTTCCACTTCTTGCCAGCCTTTGTCAGCTCTGCGGTGACCTTCTTCATCTCATCATCAGAGTAGGTGTAGATGTACTCACCCTTCTTTCCTCCACCGCCAATTGTTTCAATGCGGTGCAGTGGTGGGATCGCAGCAAATACTCGACCTGAGTCGATCATCGGGCGCATATAGCGATAGAGAAGTGTGAGCAGAAGGCAGCGGATGTGTGCGCCATCAACGTCAGCATCTGACATCAAGATGACGCGACCATAGCGAGCATCTTCGATTTCGAAGGTTTTGCCAGAGCCAGCGCCGAGCACCTGGATAATGGATGCGCACTCAGAGTTATCGAGCATCTGTGAAAGTGAAGCCTTCTGTACGTTAAGAATCTTTCCGCGAATCGGCAAGATTGCTTGGAACTCAGAATTACGTGCCGCTTTGGTTGTACCCAGTGCGGAATCGCCCTCAACGATAAAGAGTTCGGTACGTGTTACATCTTCTGAGCGACAATCGGCTAACTTTGTGGGAAGAGAAGATGATTCAAGTGCGTTTTTGCGACGTTGCAGATCTTTATGGGCACGTGCTGAGATACGGGTTCGGGCCGCGCCGGCAACCTTCTCCATAATCAACTTGCCATTAGCTTTTTCAATACGCTTAGAAGTGCCGAAGAATTCTTTGAGCTTGTCGGCGACAACGGCTGAAACTATTCGTGTGGCTGCCGCCGTTCCGAGAACTTCCTTGGTCTGTCCCTCAAATTGCGGCTCAGACATTCGCACAGTGACAACTGCAGTCAGACCTTCCATCACGTCATCTTTAATGACATCGGCCTCGTTCTTCTTCAAGATTCCAGCAGAGCGCATGGCTTCGTTAAATGCCTTGGTGATGGCGCGCTCAAAACCTTGAACGTGAGTTCCACCTTTAGGTGTTGCAATAATGTTGACAAAGGATCGTAGGGTGGTCTCAAAGCCCATTCCCCACTTCATCGCGATATCAACTTCCATATCGCGCTCAACTTCTGTTGAGACCATATGTCCCTTGTCATCTAATACAGGAACTGTTTCTTGATAATGCCCGGTACCGTAGATGCGAATTACGCTGCCGACTGGTTCATCCGGCTGCAAGAAATCACAGTATTCAGAGATGCCACCTTTATGGAAGAAAGTTTGCGTAGTTGGAGTCTTGCTGCGGTTGTCATTGACAATCAACGTTAGCCCTGGAACTAAGAATGAGGTTTGACGTGCGCGGGCATAGATCTCTTCTATATCAAGGGTTGCTTCCTTTAAAAAGATCTGCTTGTCGCTCCACCATTTAATGCGAGTACCAGTAACTTTGGCAGAAACCTTACCGATGGTACGAAGCCCTGATTGCGGAGTGAACTCGGCCTTTGGTCCATCGCCATCAAATACGCCAGCTTCTCCGCGGCGAAATGACATCCAATAGATTTTTCCGTTGCGATCTACCTCAACATCAAGACGTTCGGCCAAAGCGTTAACAACTGATGCACCCACACCGTGAAGACCACCGGAAGCAGCATATGATCCACCGCCAAACTTTCCACCAGCATGAAGTTTGGTCAGAACTACTTCAACTCCGGTGAGTCCTGTCTTTGGTTCCTTATCGACTGGAATACCGCGACCATCATCGTGAACTTCAACAGAACCATCTGCCTCAAGATTGATATCGATCTTCTTGCAATATCCGGCTAACGATTCATCCACTGCATTATCAATAATTTCCCAGAGACAGTGCATCAATCCACGTGAATCGGTAGAACCGATATACATACCTGGGCGCTTGCGTACTGCGTCAAGACCTTCCAGGACTGCGAGGTCTTTTGCGGTATAGCTCTCTGTTTCGGCGCTAGGAGCGGTGAGGTCTAGCTGATCACCAGAATCTTTTTTGGCAGCCATGAGGGGCAAGACTAGCCAGCGAACTCTTTGCAGGTGCGCAAGCGCGCCGAGAGTGGAGTAAAAGTATCTCAATAAGTGGGAATAACAAGAATTTTTATCAAATCAGCAGGCAGGGAATATTTCTAGATGGCATGATGTTCCATACGAAGTACCAGACGAGTACAGATCATCACCGCGGTGGTCTTTAGGCAACGCTAGGAGAGCGCGATGACCGAGCAAGTAATCCTCGAATCCACACCTCTAAATGCCCTCGATCGCTGCGATCGATGTGGAGCACAAGCCTACGTGCGAGCCACTCTACTTACTGGTGGAGAACTACTTTTCTGTGCCCACCACGGCAAGGAGTATGCGGAAAAGCTCAAAGTGGTTGCTGCCAAGATTCACGATGAATCAGAGAAATTGGTAGAGAGTAAGTAACTATTCTTTAGTTAAACCCTTGTGCGAACCATCGCACAAGGGTTTTTCTTTTGATTGACCGCAGCCACAGAATTTAACATTCTCAACTGTTTCAATGATGTTTCCGTCAGCATCTACTAAATCCACTACCCCAGTAATGCGGATTGATCCGCTCTTTGGGTTGATAAAGACTCGTGGATTAGTCATCGAATTAACTCTTAATCGAGGTAATCGCGAAGTGATTGTGAGCGAGATGGGTGACGCAGCTTAGACATAGTCTTTGATTCGATCTGGCGAATACGCTCACGAGTGACACCGTGAACCTTTCCGATCTCATCCAATGTCTTTGGCTGACCATCTGTAAGTCCATAACGCGCCTTGATCACATCTGCTTCACGCTGAGTAAGTCCACCAAGGACCTGCATCAACTGCTCTTGCAAAATTGTGAAGGTGACTGACTCTTCTGGCTTAACTGCCTCAGAGTCTTCGATGAGATCTCCGAACTCAGAATCGCCTTCTTCACCCAGTGGAGTGTGAAGTGAGATTGGTTCGCGACCATACTTTTGAACTTCGACAACTTTTTCAGGTGTCATATCAAGTTCTTTAGCCAACTCTTCTGGCGTCGGTTCGCGACCAAGGTCTTGCAGCATCTGGCGCTGTACACGAGCAAGTTTATTGATGACTTCAACCATATGCACAGGGATGCGGATCGTGCGAGCCTGGTCTGCCATCGCGCGAGTGATTGCCTGGCGGATCCACCATGTGGCATAGGTAGAGAACTTAAATCCCTTGGTGTAGTCGAACTTCTCAACTGCGCGAATGAGTCCGAGGTTTCCTTCTTGAATCAAATCAAGGAAGAGCATTCCGCGGCCGGTGTAACGCTTGGCAAGAGATACAACTAGACGAAGGTTTGCTTCGAGCAGGTGATTCTTAGCGCGCTTTCCATCTTCCACAATCCACTCAAGTTCGCGCTTGAGTTTCTTATCAATCTTCTTATCTGTTGCAAGCTTCTCTTCTGCAAAGAGGCCCGCTTCCATTCGTGTTGCAAGCTCAACTTCGAGCTCTGCGTTAAGAAGAGCCACGCGACCAATTTGCTTGAGGTAATCCTTTACTGGGTCAGCAGTAGCTCCTGCTGTCATCACCATCTGCTCTGGTGGCAGATGCTTTATCTCTGTCTGAATACGACGAGCTTCGGCGTTGAAGATGTCGTAGAGCTCATCAATGTTCTTGAGGTAACCCTGGGTAATTGCTTCGGCAATGACGCGAGCGCCCTTTTCAGTGAAGTTATTCATCGACAGCTGTTGCTGGACCTGACGGAATGTCAGCGCCTTGGCATCTTCTGGATCTACATGGCCCTTACCAACATATGGATGGTTAGACTTTTTAGCGCTAATGGCTTCCAAGACGATATTGACGTTAGCTAAATCCTTCTTATGCTTGGCGCGCTCAGTCTTTTCACTCTCATCTTCTTCTGCATCAGAGTCTTGGAGAATAAATGAGCCATCTTCTACACGGGCATCTTCGACCAGATTTACGACGCGAGTCTCTGTCGCCTTGGCACCTTCTTCTGCCTCAACAATTTCTAGAACATCTGCAACGAGTGTCTCAACATCTTCAAGTTCAACATCTTCAAGTTCAACTTCTTCACCATCGATATTGGTGACAACTTTCTTGCTCTCTGTATTGGTCTTAGCTGCAGGAGCTGGAGCTGCTACTTCCTTGGGCTTGATCAAATCCCATTCAGCCTTCTTCAAAATGCGGCTTGGGCTACCCAGGCCCTTCTTGCGTAGAGTTTCAGTCATTTCTGGAACTGAAATTGCGAGCGCTCGGGCTTCATCTACTAAATCTTTATCTGCCTTCTTTGGGATGCGACCAAGGGAAGTAACTCCGCGTGCTTCGAGCTCTGCGAGTACTTCCTTCTGGCGCGAAACAGCGGCCTTTGCATCAGCAATCAGTTGTACATCTTTTGCATCAAGGACTTTCTTTAGCTCAACTTTGGCTGGCGCCTTCTTGGCGGCTACTTTTTTAGCCGGAGCCTTCTTCACCACTGCCTTCTTTGCAACAACTTTCTTAGCTGGAGCTTTCTTTGCTACCGCTTTCTTAGCAGGAGCCTTTTTGGCAGGTGATTTCTTGGCCGAAGCCTTCTTCGCCTTGTTTTTGAGCGCACTAAATACAGCCACAATTATCCTTTGGTTTTTGTTACGGTATCTAAGACTTTTCGTTCTTAGAACCGCTCGAAGTGATGGCTATATTATACCGCGAATTGCCGCCGTCATCGCCTCAGATTCGACCAAAAAGCCATCGTGGCCAAAATCCGAGGAGATTGTGACCAGTTTTTTCGCCTGTGGAACCAGATCTGCGATCTCTGCTTGAAGTCGAGGCGGAAATAACCGGTCGGTATCGATTGATACGACCAGGATTGGGATTGTGATGGCGCGCAAAGCCTCAACCACTCCTCCACGGTTGATCCCGATATCGTGCGAATTCATCGCCTCAGTCAGAGCGATATAGGTGTTGGCATCAAAGCGCTTGGCCAGCTTGTCGGCTTGGTGATCTAAGTAAGACTCCACTGCATAGCGCCCGGTCTCATCTCCCTGCAGTTCGCGGCCAAATCGAACATCCATCTCAGATTCGGTGCGATAGGTCAGATGAGCGATTCGTCGAGCAATTCCCATACCAGTAATTGGCCCGCGCTCTTGCTCGTAGTAATCGCCATTGTTGAAATATGGATCGCTCTTTATGGCACGAATTTGAATTGAGGCCGTTCCGATCTGGTCGCCTGTAGCCACAGCTGATGATCCAATGGTGCAGATAGCCTCTACACGATCTGGATGATCTACCGCCCACTCCAGCGAGCGCATTCCTCCCAGAGATGGTCCGACTGCCAACTTATATTTTTTAATACCGATGGCATCGCTAAAGGCGATCTCTGCTGCAACCATGTCACGGATCGTGATGGCGGGAAAGCGCGAACCGTAGCGTTTTCCATCTGGGGCAATACTTGAAGGACCAGTACTTCCCTGACATCCACCAATCACATTGGGGCAGATAATGAAATATTTATCAGTATCAAATGCAAGTCCTGGGCCGACCATATTTGGCCACCACCCTGGAACATCTGACCAACCAGTCATCGCATGTTGAATCAAGATTGCATTATCGCCAGCTGCGTTGAGTGTGCCCCATGTTTGATAAGCGATGGTGATATCCGACAGAGTCTGACCATTTTCAAGAACGAGATCGCCGATCTTGATAAATTTACGCTCACCTGGGTCATAGCCTTCCAGCCATGCGCCCGTGACCTCACTGGTGAGGATCTGCTTTACTAATGGAGAACTCATCATCTTTCCTTCACGCACTTGCACAGATAGATACTGTGCCTGGTCGTCACCCGGGAGCACCCCACCGCGGTGGAGGGTTGCCGTCTAGTAAGCCGGGGCTTTATCTACTGCTTGCAGTAAACGATCTAGAGCTCGTGACCTAAGCCAATCTTAACCCACCACCGCGAATTTTCACCAAACTCTTATCCGAAGATCACCGCGCAGACTTTGGGGTGGAGTTCGGCGCGCATTCCAGCAAAGGATTGCGGTGGCCATCCGGCGGTAAATACCCGCTTGAGCAAGAGTGCAAGTGAGTAGGTTGGGCAATCAGCAAATGCTCGATCCAGGGCAGCTCGCGCTAATGCACCATCGCCTGACTCGTAGGCAAGGGCTGCAACCAAAGATGCCACAGGTGCAACAAAACCTTGTGGTGCCGATCTCAATAAATGCATCCACATTCTTTGGTAATCCTCTGCACTCTCTAAATCGTGGCTGCCGAGTGCAAAGTCGCGTACTTGGATATCGCTCAACCTTCCTAAGACATGTGCCATGAGATCTTGATCGGATGAGATTTTTCCATCTACAAAATCATTGGCAAGATCGATCACAGCGGTTGCGCCATCTCTCTGAAGTGAGTTGAGATCGTGGCTTGCCGGATCGACATAGGATTTCATCACGCGCTCTCGCCATTGTTCTTCTTGAGCCAAGAGATTTGAGCGTACTGATGCACCTAAATCAGCAAAGCTGGCAAATGGCATTGGATGTCCTGCGACAACACTTTCGGCAGCAATACGTGAGGAGTCAATGGGAGGAATAGGTCGGCCTTGAGGTGGGCAGCACGTTGCATCGTGACAGAGGACGGATCGGTACGATCCATCTGCAATCAGGATTGATTCATATATCGCGATACCTGCGCGTGAAAGGGCAGCCGCTGTTTGGGCTAAGACGGTTTGCCCATCGTCTCTACTGGTTGGTTGATAGGCAACAATGAGGGCTCCATCTGCCTCATCTGCACTGATGTGGCTAGCGCAGAGATCAAAGTGAGTATCGCTTTCTGCGATGGGGAAATCAATGCGCATTGCCATCCCAACCGAGTCATCTTTGATGGAGACTAAAACTAGTGAATCAGTTGGGTGATAACCGATTAGAAAAGGAATGGCAGCGAGTAAATCGTGTGGGCTAGTTAATGTAGTCATTTATTCTCATCTCTTAACTTTTAAAGCGAGTAGGGGAAGTCACGATGGTGATCGTGGCGATAGAAGTCGTCTTGACGCTTCCGGTGATTGCGCGAGTCTGCGCGTTATGGGTATATGTGCCATTCCACGTTGAAATTAATGTGATGAGATAAGTGCCAGCTTTGGCATAGGTATGCTGAATTTTCCCATCCGGATAAGGACTTCCTACATCAGTAGTTGATAAGAATGTTCCATCACCGAAGGACCAGGTAAAACTTGGACGGAGAGCAACATCGACAATCTCCCCCACAATTTTTACCTGTGTCATAAATGAAGTTGGAAGATCGGTCCATAAATAGACCGGCACATCAACAAGTGGTTCATATTCTGGTTGATAGGCAATGCCGGCAGTTGGTAGAGCTTTGATGAGGCGATCATTGAGTGAAGCAGTCTGAGGGGCAGATGGAGCCGGCGTAGGTTTCTTTGGAGTCGCCTTCTTTGTCACTTTGGACTTAGGCGGTGCAACCTTTTTAGGAGTAGTTGGTGAGATAGGAGGTGGTGAGGCTTTTTTGGGAGCAGCTTTTGTCGCCTTCGGTTTTGGTTGTGGCGTAGGTGAAGTTGCAACGCTTCCACCTTTTCGTCCTTCAATAATGATCTTGCCATCTTGGGTATATACATCAACGCAGGCGCGAAGCTGACATTCATCTGCCAGAGCCGCGGGTGTAAAAGTCAGCATGAGAGAGAGTGTGAATACAGATGCAGTGGTGAGTTTCATGTGGGGCAAAGTAGGAGTTGCCGGTGACGATCGTCGATGAGCCACATGCGCTCTGTGGATGGATGTGGCAATCTAGGGACATGGCTGCGCGCGATGGAGATGGATGGATCCAATGCCAGTGCGGCAGCAAACATTGGGGAAAATTTGGTGCAGCAGGAATTTTAATTTTTCGCGATAGTGCAGATGGCAAACGGGAAATTTTTCTCCAGCATCGCGCGCCCTGGGTTCACAATGGAGATACATGGGGAATTCCAGGTGGTGCACGTGACTCTCACGAGACTGTGACCGAGGCGGCCCTGCGTGAAGCTTTTGAAGAGACCGGCATCAAATCCGAACATCTCAAGCCGCTTGCCCTCTTTAGCGATGATCACGGTGATTGGCGTTATGACACTGTACTTGCCGCGGCTGCGCCAGAGATGAGTGCGGATTCGCCTAACGATGAGAGCCAAGAGATGCGTTGGGTGGCAGTAAACGAAGTAACAATGCTGGGACTTCACCCAAGTTTTGCCAAGACTTGGTCGGATCTAAGAACAGTCCTAGAAACTCTCTAGTTCTTTTCTCTGAGTTCTTCTCTGAGGCGCTTGAGTGAGTCGCGCACTACATTTTTATCTGAAGTTCGCCACAATGGAGGCATCGAATTCAAGAGAACGCTGCCATAACGCTTAGTAACAATGCGCGAATCTAAAATTGCCACGACGCCACGATCGTCAACGCTGCGAATTAAGCGACCCGTACCTTGTGCTAACAACAAGGCAGCTCGTGGCATTGAGACCTGCATAAAGCCGCTTCCGCCGGCGGCATCTGCCTGTGACGAACGTGCCGCCATCACTGGTTCATCAGGGCGTGGAAATGGGATTCGGTCGATTGCAACCAAAATACAAGAATTTCCCGGTACGTCAACGCCCTGCCACAGCGACATCGTTCCCAGCAATATTGATGTTTCATCTTTGGCAAATCTTTCAACTAATGGACCAACTGCATCGCCACGTTTTTGTGTGATGATGGTGATGGGAAGTTCTTTCAGAACATCACGAAGATGAGCATCGGCTGCTTCTACTCCACGCCACGAACTAAAGAGGGCCAATGTGCGTCCACCTGCGGCATCAATTAATTCACCCAACTCGGTAAGGACTTCTTTACTGGGGCCATCACGACCTGGTTCTGGCAGATGCTTAGGTAGATAGAGAACACCCTGTGCTGCAAAGTCGAAGGGCGATCCCACATCTAGGGTTTGGAAATTCGAAGGATCTATCTCGCCTTCACTCTCATCAATCTCGTCTTCATCACTTGATTTCTGTGTCATAAATCCTAGGGATCGTGCCATCGCATCAAAGCCACTTCCGACGGTCAGAGTTGCTGAGGTAGCAATGACTGGAGTCTTCGTCAATAGGTTTTCGCGCAGTACTTCAGAGACAGAAAGTGGAGCTAAATAGAGCGAGGAGAAAGTTGGTTCATACCAAAGAACATGTGATGAACCCATCTTCAAGAGCTTGGTAACAGTTGTGGTGATTTCGTTGACTGCACCCTTAACTCGGGCACGTTCTGCTATTGCATCTGGATCGATAATCTCTTCATCAGCACGCAATATCTCGACAATGGCTGTTCCAGCTTCGCGCAATTTTCGCACTGGCGCCTCTAAAACACTGGGAATCTCTTCCAACCGACCAAGGGCGGCAAAATCACTTTTGACGTTATCACCATAATCTGCCATTGCATCATGGAAATCATCGGCAGCTTTTGTAAAGGCATCGCTGAGTTTGCCTGGCATATGTTTGCGCGCCATTGCAGCTGCACGTTGTACTCGCCCCGAAGTAAGTTCTTCAGTCACCGCTTGCGTTGTGCGATCCATGAATTCATGTGCTTCATCGAGAATCACTGCATCGCGTTCAGGCAAGATGGGATGGGAATCAACAATCTCAATTGCCAGCAAGGTGTGGTTTGTGACCACCACATCTGCCAGTTGCGCCTTGGCTTTAGCGGTGACGGCAAAACACTGTGAACCGTAAGCACAGTTGTCTGCGCCAACACATTCACGGCCTGAGGTGGAATTGGCAAGCCATACCCTTCGATCTACATCAGGTGCATCATCGCGATCTCCGCTTGCCCCCTTTGATTTTGCCCATGCAATAAGGCGCTGGGCATCTTTTTCCAAATAAGACGCCTCCAAAACAATTTCAGTATCTGGATCTGCCTCGGTGCTATTCATCTTTTGCAGACAGATGTAATTACCAACGCCCTTATAGATTGCATAAGTGACTTCGCGACCTAACTCTTTTTCAAGGGCTGGTGCTACAGCAGGTAAATCACGTTCCACTAGTTGGCGTTGTAGCGCAAGAGTTGCAGTGGCTACGAGAACTTTTCGACCGTGAACAAGAGCCGGAATGAGATAAGCCAAAGACTTTCCAGTTCCTGTTCCAGCCTGCACCATGAGGTGATGGCGATCAGTGAGTGCGCTAGAAACAGCCTCTGCCATTTCTATCTGGCCCTTACGCGGTGCTCCCCCAATGGCTGCAACTGCAGCATCTAGCGCTGCCCGCGTACGTGCTGCCAGATCACTCATGTTCGCACCTTAGCGAAGGATCGAGGCTGATTACTCTGGAATGTGGAGTAAAAATCGTATAGGATTTTGCCGAATTCGCGACGACTGGAGATCGGTAATGAAGAATGTAAGGCGACAGATTCCCAAGGTGAGCGAATTAGCTCCCTTGTTGCGCTTTACCCTTCCCCGTTTTCCAACTCGCAAAACCCGTCTCGCCAAGGCCCTGACTATCTGGGATCTACGTTTGATTGCAAAGCGGCGCACGCCAAAAGGACCTTTTGATTACACAGATGGCAGCGCTGAATCTGAAGTAACGCTTGCCCGGGCACGCCGCTCATACCTTGATCTGGAGTTTCGCCCCAACATCTTGCATAACGTAAAAGATGTCGACACATCATGTGAAATTCTGGGTGAGAAATTCGCGATGCCATTTGGTATTGCACCTACCGGCTTTACCCGGATGATGCATACCGAAGGTGAAATCGCTGGTGCTCGAGCTGCAGAAAAATTTGGAATTCCATTCTCGCTCTCCACTCTTGGAACAACCACTATTGAAGATGTAGTCAAGGCCGCACCTGGCGGTGTTAATTGGTTCCAGTTATATATGTGGAAAGATCGCGAAGCGAGCATGAAGCTAGTCAAGCGCGCCCAAGATGCTGGTGTGAAGCATTTAATGCTCACGGTAGATGTTCCAGCAGCAGGTGCTCGCTTGCGCGATGCACGCAACGGATTAACCGTGCCACCACGTCTTACAGTTAAGACCCTGCTCGATGCCGCACCCCGCCCAGAATGGTGGATTAACTTCTTAACAACACCTGCGATCACCTTTGCTTCGATGTCGAACTGGGAAGGCACTGTTGCAGAACTTCTCGACTTTATGTTCGACCCAACCATGACCTTTGATGATCTTGAATGGATTCGCGCACAGTGGGATGGCAAGCTCTCAATTAAGGGAATTCAGACTGTAGAAGATGCCAAGATTGCCGCTCAATATGGCGCAGATGCCATCATCTTAAGTAACCACGGTGGTCGCCAGCTCGACCGCGCCCCAGTTCCTCTCCATATGTTGGCTGAAGTGAAGAAGGAAATGAAGAACGATCTTGAAATCCATATCGACACAGGGATCATGCATGGCGCAGATGTTCTTGCCGCCCTTGCCCTCGGTGCCGACTTTGCCTATATCGGCCGTGCATACCTATACGGACTCATGGCCGGTGGACAAGAAGGCGTGGAACGCACGTTAACAATTATGCAATCAGAGATGATTCGCACGATGAAGTTGCTCGGAGTCAATTCGCTCAAAGAACTTGAGCCAAAACATGTTCGCCTGCTTGAAACCCATGCAGGTTTAGGCCGCCTACCGGAAGGACGTTGAGTTACATGCGCATAGCCCGAATCGGAAGTCTTGGCCAAGAAAAACCGGCTGTTGTCCAAGGAGATGAATACATTCTGGTTGATTCACTCATCAGTGATTGGTCACGCCAGACACTAGAAGCCGGTGCGATGGCAAAAGTTGCAGAAGCAGATTTATCTCAGTTGCCGCGCGTTGCCAAAGGTTCCACGCGAATCGGTGCACCGATTAATCGCCCAACTAAAGTCATCTGCGTTGGACTCAATTATCTTGGACATATTAAAGAGACAAACGCTGATACCCCCGCAGAACCTGTCATCTTCATGAAGGCCCCCGATAGCGTTGTAGGCCCAAATGATGACATTGTGATTCCGCCCAATAGCAAAGCGACAGATTATGAAGTCGAGCTTGCCATCGTTATTGGAAAGCGTGCGCTCTATCTAGATTCTCCGGCAGATTCTGCTGCACATATTCTTGGCTACACAATTTCCCAAGATGTATCTGAGCGCCACTGGCAGATCGAACGCTCTGGCCAATGGGTTAAGGGAAAGTCATTTCCAACATTTAATCCGATTGGTCCCGAGATTGTTACAGGAGATGAGATTAATCCCAGCAACCTACGCTTATGGTGCAGTGTGAACGGAGCGATGAAACAAGATTCCAACACCGATGATCTTCTCTTTGGAATCGATCACATCGTCTGGTACATCAGCCAATTTATGGAGCTATTCCCAGGAGATGTCATCAATACCGGAACACCATTTGGCGTGGGACTTGGCTTTAAGCCACCCGTCTACCTAGCAGTGGGCGATGCGGTCAAGACGGGCATCGAGGGCATCGGTGAAATTTCAAATAATTGCGTGGCCTTTACGCGCTAATTATCTGGAAGGTCAAAGATTGCCAGAGTGCTGGTGAAGCCACCATCTATTTGAATATCTGTGCCGGTAACAAAATCACTTGCAGAAGATGAGAAGAATGTTGCAATTCCTTCAAAATCTGTCGGACTTCCCCACCGCCCTGCAGGTGTGCGTGATAAGACATGTTCAGGTAGCCCAGGGACTGCGCGAGTGACAGATGTCATCTCTGTGACAATCCAGCCCGGCAAAATTGTATTGACTTGAATATTGTCTGAACCCCAGGCTGCGGCAAGGCTCTTTCCTAATTGCACAACAGCGCCTTTAGTTGCTGAATACACCGGAGCCACACCAAGACCCTGCACGCTAGTGAGCGATCCAATCAAAATGATCTTGCCTCCGCCACGAGCTTTCATCGATGGATAAACACATTGGGCGCAGTGAAAAACAGCCTTGAGATTGACATCAATAATGTGATCGACAATATCTTCAGTATATTTTTCAGGACGCATGCGAATGTTGACACCAGCATTGGCAAAGAGAATATCGATACCGCCACAGAGTGCAATTGTCTGCGCCGTTGCCTGCTCAACTGCATCGCGATCTGTGACATCAACTTCTAGCGTGTGAACTCTTGCCCCTATCGCCTCAAGTTCGCCCTTGGCTTTAGAGTTTTTCTCGGTGTCCCGCGCCCAGATAACAATTGTTGCGCCAGCTCGTGCTAACCCTCGTGCACAACCTAAGCCGATTCCACCATTTCCTCCGGTAACAACTGCAACTTTTCCGGAGAGATCAAAGGAAGGAGCTGTCGAATTAGAGGTCAACAGATTTTCCTGAGTCCATGGAGGCATAGAGCGCTTCCACCATTTTTAGCGTTCCCACATTCTCGGCAACAGATGAACGAAGTGGTGCACCCGTTGAGATTGCCTCCATCACAGATCCCATAGTTCCGATAAATGCATCGGGGAACCAGCGTGTGGTGACTGGATATGGCAACCAACCATCGGTTGGAATAACAGATGAATTAATCTCAATGGTATCTACCCGACCATTGGGGTAGTCATAGAGCAAACCAAGAGTTCCACGGATAGATCCCTTATCGCCATCGATGCGGTATTCGGCGTAGTTATCGCCACCGCGATTGACGTGGTTGGCATGCACTACAGATGTCACGCCACTTTCATAGAGCGCAGTTGAGATGGTGCGAGTTTCACCAATAGGAAATTGTCCGGCAGTTCGTCCTGCAGCGCAGAAAACTGTCTTGGCATCACCCAGGAACCAGCGAATGAGATCGTGATAATGAATCGAGTGGAGCATTACCTCAAGCCGTGGCAGATCTTTTGCCCATGGCCATAGCTCCCACGGTGTCATCAGATTTACATTGATAGAGAAGTTGCTGACGGTACCGATCCAACCAAGTTCAACCATCTTATGAGCTGCTGCAACACCTTCTTCAAAACGCAATTGTTGATTAACGCCGGCGATAATTCCCGCATCCTTTGCCTGCTTCACCATTGCTTCACCTGCAGCGACAGTGGTTGCAAAAGGCTTCTGCGCCAGGATGTGCTTCTTGGCTGCTGCAACCTCAGCAAAGATCTCTGGTTGAGCTGCAGCCGGGACTGCAATATCAACAATCTCGACATCTTTATCTGCTAAAAGCTCGGCCAATGTTGCATAGACCTTTGCAATTCCATGGCGAGAAGCAACATCTTTAGCTTTGGCATTGTCCACATCAAAGATTGCTACGACCTCAAGCCCGGCCTTCTTATAGGCAGGAAGATGTGCACCATCGACAATACCACCCGCACCACAGATACCGATCATTTTGCGATGTTCTGGCTTTACTTCAAGCCGCACAGCATCTGCAATTACCTGAAATTGTTCAATCATGGCGCGTCCTTACCTTCGGCTTTGAGGTTCTCTGCCTGCGAGGTGCGGTAAAGCACAGTCTGCAAGTGTTCGGTATAGAGAACCAGTTCTTCATTATCTGCACGGAAAATTTCATAGCTAACTTTAAAAAGCCCCATATTTTCATACTTAGGGGTCTTCTCTAGCAGTGTGCGCATGCCATAAATAGTGTCCCCGATAAATGTCGGCTTAATAAAGCGCAACTTGTCATAGCCATAACTAAATGTATTGACGTTATTGTGAGCAAAGAGGCCAAGGCCATAGCTAAAAACCATCGCACCTGGAACCAATCGCTTTTTGAAGAGTCCATGTTCGCGCGCCCAAATATCATCGCCAACATAAGGATGCATATCGAGCACTAGTGAGTTAAAGAGCATGACCTCACCTTCAGATATCGTGCGACGAAGAGAACGATCTACTTCACCTACCTGATAATCCTCATAGAGCTTTACATCTTGGTTCCAGATAGGAACCTCGTAACGCTTACCTTGATCTGGATTTGGATTCTTCATGCTCTCCCCTGCCTATATCCCGAACTCTTTGCGAATCTTCTCGGTATCTTCTCCCACATGCGGTGCACCTTTACTGTGTTTAATGGTCTTGCCATCAATGCGCACTGGCGAGCGAGTGGTAGGAATAGAAACTTCAGATCCATCTCGACCCGTACGTGATGTCTTCTGCGTCATATCGATAGCAGCAAATCCCTCGTGGGCAACAAGCTCTGGCAAGGTCAACACTGGTGCACACCAAATATCTGCCTTATCTAAAATCGCCAACCAGTGTTCTGTTGAATTAGTTGCAAGCATGGTGCTGAGTTTCTTCATAATCTCTTCTTGATGGCTCCACCACGACTTTGGATCTTCATATTCATCGAGGTTCACTCCTAGTAGTGCACCAAGTGCTGGAATCGGAGTCATCGCAATTGCAAGATAGCCATCACTGGTCTTGTAGAGGCCGTATGGGGCTGGCAAGAATGCATGGGCTGAGTTACCAGCGCCGCGGTTGACGACAACGTTGGGATCAAAGAGGTTTGCTGAAATTAATTCAAATTGCAGATCAAGCATTGATTCCAACAAACTAGATTCGACAACTCCACCTACACCTGTGCGCTCACGGCGCAACAAGAGAGCGATGACACCGGATGCTAAATGCGTTGATGTGAAGATATCCGCAACTGCCAATCCGACCGGAATGGGCGGATCTCCTGCACGACCGTTGAGCCACGGCAAGCCAGAGATCGATTGGGCCAGCAGGTCCTGTCCAGGGCGTTCCTTAAATGGGCCCTCGGCACCATATCCAGTTGCGCTGCCGTAAATAATTCCAGGATTAACTTTCTTTACATCTTCATAGCCAAGGCCGAGCCGTTCAATAACTCCGGGGCGGAAGTTTTGAATAATGACATCAGCTTTCTTTACTAATTCCCACACCTCTTTCAGACTATCGGAGTTCTTCAAGTCCGCCGCAAAGCTCTCTTTGTTGCGATTCATAATATGGAAAGAGAGAGTGTCGCCATCTCTTTCAAGACCGGCAAAGGCCAACGTGCGACCGATATCTCCAGTTCCGGGACGTTCGATCTTAATCACTCGCGCCCCGAGATCTGCCAACCGCATGGCAGCCACAGGGCCTGCTAAAAACTGGGAGAAATCGAGAACGAGAACTCCATTCAGCGGTAGCTGTGATCGATCTAGCGAACTAGTCGACATGGAATACCTCAGGGATGCTCGCCCACCATTCTCCCTCGGCACGATCATTAACAGGGCGTTGTAGTGGCATGCAGACATCCCACCACTCTTGTGTCTTAGGGTCAGCTGCCATCTTTGCCATATCGGCATCAAAGTCATCGCCGACATATTCAAAGTAGGAAAAGAGCAACTCACCGTAACGATAAATAGAGTAATTGCGGATATTTACTTCAGCGATCTTGGCTAAAACTTCTGGCCAAACATCTGCATGCAGACGCTCATACTCTTCGCGATTTTCATATGGCATTCCAATTACTGATGCATATCGTTGCACGGTCATCTCCCTGTCTCCCTTAGAGGTTGTAGAACGCCTTGGCGGTCTTATGTGTAATCCAATCCTGATCTTCTTGGCTGTATCCGCTGATTACTTCAACTTGTGCCTTCCACACTTCAACATAGGTATTTCCAAGCACAATAACCGGCCAATCCCCACCCATCATGACGCGGTTTGCACCATAAGTCTTGACCATGAAATCAACGTATGGCTGCCAATCGGCAACAGTCCAATTGGCCAGATCAGATGCGGTGTTGAGGCCAGAAAGTTTGGCATAGACATTAGGAAAGGCTGCGATCTCAGCCATCGATGATGCCCATGGCTCCATCTCCTTTGCCGCAATTGGGGGTTTTGCAAAGTGATCGACAACTATCTTGAGGTTCGGGAACTTCTTGGCCAAGGTAACTATGTTCTTAGTGTGCTCTGGCTTGATAGAGACATAATCAAAACTCAAACCCAATCGCTCTACATATCCAAGTGTTTCAAGAACCGCCGGACGAGTAATCCAGGCATCATCTGATTCGTACTTTGGATTGGAATAGTCGTGGGTGAGATTACGAACTCCCTTGAAGTACTTATTTTTGGAGAAGATCTCAAGGGCAGTGCGTGACTCATTAGGGCGCTCAAAAGGAACCCAACCAACTACTCCCTGTACGAAATTTGAATGCTCTGCCACATCAAGCATGTAGAAAGTGTCATCGTAAGTATCTGCAGCCTGCACTAAGACAGAGCTGGTAACTCCAGATGCTGGAATTTCTGGCGCTAGACGCTCTGGTGTGAAATCGTCGTAGAGCGGACCATATGCAGGTTCAATCCAGCTATATGCACGCTCGCTCATAACCCACAAGTGTTGGTGAGTATCGATGAGTTCTCTGGCCATGGTTTTCTCCCTTTTTTTTTATAGAACGCCGTAAGCGTTCCATACCTCTCGTACGCTCTTTCCGGAAAGTAAATCTTGCAAGACGGTCTTCTCTGTGGCAGCGCGTGCATTTGCTAACTCGCTGACCTTTTCTAGATGCTCACGTGGCACAACTACGACGCCATCGCTATCGGCGATGATTCCATCACCTGGGTGCACTTCTACTCCGCCACAGATCACAGGAACTCGAATCGCTTCAATGCGCATACGTCCCTTGTAATCGTAAGGGCGAGATCCTTGGCCAAATGCAGGAAAATCAAGGCCAACAACTTGTTGGGTGTCGCGAAGTGGACCATCTGCAACCACACCGGTTGCTCCACGCCCCTTGGCTGCTGCCGAGAAGAGCTCTCCCCAAAATGCCGAGAGGCAATCACCACCTGTTGCTACAACTGCGACTTCACCTGGAGCTAAAGTGTCTAGAAAATCAATTCCGGCACCATACGGATCTTTCTGATCATATTCAGATGACGGTACAAATTTCACTGTGGCAGCAAGGCCAACAGCACGCATTTCTGGGCGAAGTGCTCGCACGCGAATATCCATCGCGTTATCTCGTACTCCAACTACATCGAGTGAGTCAGAGATCATTGCGCTGCGAACGCGTGGGTCAAGATTCCAAGGCATTATTTCTTCCTCACCATGTATACGTGTACGAATGCAATAACAGTCTCGCCTCGTTGATTAGTAACAGTTACCTGCTCATCGACAATGCCATACTCGTCAGGCTTCTTGGCATGATCTTTCTTAGCCACAATAGTTGCCTTTGATGTGATGGTGTCACCGATAAAGACTGGTGCAATAAAGCGCACTCGGTCATACCCGTAACTGAACGCTGCTTCGTTAATTTCACCAGCAAGCATTCCCACAGCGACAGAGAGAATTAAAGTGCCATGGGCAACTCGTTGGCCAAACTCTTGAGTCTTGCACCATTCGGCATCCATGTGATGGGGATAGAAATCGCCAGTCTGGCCGGCATGCAAAACAATGTCGGCTTCGGTGATAGTCCGACCGGTACTTGTTCGACTTGAATCAAGTACATATTCATCGAAGAGTTGTTGCATCTACTATTCCTTTACATATTTCTGGTACATAGATGCGATCTCTTCGACATCCTTCTTTGTAACTTTCTTCTCAACTAAACACTTATGAATAACGAGTGAGCTCTGGTACTGAACATCGGGCCAACCCAGTACGCGTGGCCGAACCCATGCATTCTCGAGCGTTCGAAGAGTATTCCTGAAGAAATTGTGCGTGACACCATTAAGAACATGATCTTTCCAGGCGATTAGATTGCCAGGTTGTCCCCCACCTAATCCATAGGTAGTTGCTTGAATCTCGGGCATCGAAAGCAAGATCGCAGCTCGAGCTGCAGCCTGAGGGTTCTTACTCTTTGATGAGACCGCAATTCCAGCTCCTCCAAGTTGAGAACCAGTTGCACGACCATCAAATGAGGGAAGGTCATCATAAATGAGTACATTCTTACGGAAGCCGTGACGTGAATAATTACTATAGCCATACATGCAGATTCCATAGGCATAATCATCTGTACCGCTAAGCACCTCAGCAATTTCAATGGGGTTACTGGTGGCACAAAAATCTGGAACGAGGCTTGATAGTTCAACCATGAATTCCAGTACCTCTAACGCCATCTCTTGATCGATGTAATGGCTATTTCCCTCAATCGGACTTTCCTTCTGTGCCATCAAAGTAGCAAAGGTACTAAAGGCATCAACTGGTTTATGTGCCCACAACAATTGCCCAGTTTTTGCTAAATCAAAAACTTCATGCCAAAAAACTGGAGCGCGATCAACTTTATCTTGTCTAAATGCTGTCACTTGTGCTGCGGTATCTACCGCAAGTGCCCAATGTTTATTCTGATAGCGATATGAGTCATGAGATGCACCAACACTCGTCGCTTCCAATATATCCAGCTCTGAAGGTGTTGCTAATTCTTCAAAGGCAATGACGGCATTGGCATGAACGGCATCTGGAACGTGAGGGTGATCAATGACCATCAAGTCATAATCGCTGTAGAACTCCGATATATGCTGATCACCAAAGGCCAGGAGTGATCTAGCATCCCATGTAATTGAGATTCCACATTGAGAGATTAAAAGATCGTTTGATTCCACTAGGCAATCTCGTCCTCGAACGTGATCCCAGGTCATTCCTTTGAGCTCAATGAGTGTCATCACTTGCCCACTATGCGCAGGATATGTTCGGCAAACCAATCCCTAATGGCAATACCTTCATCAATGTGTTTTCCTAGATTGAAGAAACCATGGATCATTCCAGGGCAATCTTTATAGGTAACATCGTTGCCGGCAGCCTTGAGTTTTTCGAAGTAAGCGATTCCATCTGAACGCAATACATCGTATTCGGCTGTGATCATTACCGTTGGTGGCAAGCCTTCATACGATTTCGCTGCGTGAGGAACTGCGTATGGATTTATACGATCTTCTGGCCCATTTAAATACATATCCCAGAGCCACTTCATTCCGCGCTGGGTAAGACCGTAACCATCGGCATTTGGTACATCGGGTGAATCGACAAACTCTGGACCGTTACATGGATAGATCAGCCATTGAAATGCTAGTTTGATCTTGCCTCGATCACGAGCAGCTAGAGTTACAGCAGAAGCAAGATTTCCACCAGCACTATCGCCACCGACGCCTAATCGATTGATATCAATACCTAAGCGATCGGCATTGGCTATGGTCCACTCTAAGCCTTCATAACAATCGTTAAATGGTATAGGAAATTTATGCTCTGGTGCTTTTTGGTAATTAATTGAGACAATAATTGAGTTTGTCTTCTTTGCCATGGACGCCATCTGTGCGTGATATTTAGCGATGTAATTAATTACCCACCCACCACCGTGGTAGTAAACAATCCCAGCTCGCTTCTCTGCACTTGTTGCAGGAGGTGTGTAGATTGCAACTGCAATATCTGCAGTTGAACTTGTGAAAAATTCAATAGAGATATCGACAGAAGGATCAATGACTCCGCCAAGTTCGGGATCTGCATGTGAGTACCCACGTGCAACTCGCGCCCCCTGTTCACTGATATCGGGAAGATTTGCCGCACGGGCCATGTCCAGAAATGCAGAAACTTGAGGGTGAAGAGTCATGAAAATACTATAGGATAATCAGAGTACGCTTACAAGGTCATCCCAGACCTTATTTTCAATGCTTTTGTTGAAATCGTTGATATTTCGCTCTACTTCTGCACGGCTGCGACAACCGACTAAAACAGATTTAACTGCAGGATGGCGTAATGGAAATTGCAGTGCTGCACTTGTTAATGAAACTTGATGGCTCTCTAACACCTCACGAATCCGCACCGCTTTGGCGAGCAATTCATCACTTGCTGGGACGTAATCGTAGGTTGCACCTTTAACTGGATTGGCAAGAATTCCTGAATTAAAGACGCCGGCGGCAATGATGTCGACATTTCTTTCAAGTGCGGCAGGAAGTAGTTCGGCAGCTGCTCTCTGATCCAAGAGTGAGTAACGACCTGCGATCAAGACCATATCGATATCAGTTTCCTTGATGACGCGTGTTGGTGTTTCACATTGATTCATACCGATGCCGATGGCCTTGATAATGCCTTCAGATCTCATTCGATCAAGTTCAGGATATGCCTCGAGAATTGCTTCATCGGCATTTTCATCGGGATCATGAATAAATAGAATTTCAACACTATCCATGCCCAGGCGCTCGAGCGATCCTTCAAGTGATTGCCGAACTCCATGTGCACTAAAATCAAATTTACGTTCAACTGTGTTATCAGCATCCATAAAAAAATCATCAATATCAGTAGTAGATGGCACCAGAAGTCGACCAATTTTGGTTGAGATCACAAATGTGGAGCGATCGCGACCTGCCAGTGCTCGTCCAATTCTGCGCTCGGACGTTCCTTTGCCATAGTGAGGCGCTGTATCAATAAAGTTAATGCCGTGGTCTAGGGCTGCAACGAGAGTATCTGTGCAATCCTCATCGCTGACAGATGTGTAGAGACCTCCGATGGCTGCAGTTCCCAGCGAGAGGCGCGAAATTTCGACTCCGGTACGAAGTTTTACCTTGTCGCTATGTTTCATTACGCACTCCCAGTCGTTGCATGGACACTTACCGCCGCGCGGCCTGCCTCAAGTCGCGCTACTGGCACTCTAAAAGGTGAACACGAGACATAATCCAAACCTGCATGATGGAAGAAATCAATACTGCGTGGATCTCCTCCATGCTCTCCGCATACACCTAGTTTCATTTCAGGATTAACTGAGCGAACCTCATCACAAGCGATCTTTACCAATAGTCCTACGCCATCTTGATCCAGTGACTCAAATGGGCTAAATGGAAGTAGCTCAAGATCGAGATAACGGGGTAAGAAGGAAGATTCAACATCGTCGCGACTAAATGCCCAAGTAAGTTGGGTTAAATCATTGGTACCAAAGGAGAAGAAATCTGAATAATCTGAGAGCTTTGCTGCAGTAATTGCCGCACGTGGAGTCTCAATCATGCTTCCGATGCTGATCGCCATCTCCTCTCCTGCACCCTTGAGTACGCGTGCAACTTCTTCTTCAAGGGAAGAGCGGAAATAAAGAAGTTCACGTTGAGAGGCAACGAGTGGGATCATGATTTCAGGGCGTGGGTCATATCCTTGGGCGCGAACATGCAATGCTGCGCGAGTAAGTGCACGCACCTGCATTGAGAAGAGATCAGGGATCAATACACCCAGGCGTACTCCACGAAGTCCCATCATCGGATTAGCTTCATGTAGGCGATTGACAGCTCGACTCAAGGCCAACTTTCGCTCATCGACAACCTTGCCGCGTTCTTGAGTCAGTGCAATATCCACCGCCAGGCTTGCTTGATCGGTGAGGAATTCATGTAACGGCGGATCAAGTAAGCGCACCGTTACGGGTAGCCCAGTCATCGCGCGCAAAATTCCTACGAAATCGCTAAATTGCAACTTCTCCATCTCTGCCAATACTTCTGCACGTTCTTCATCGGTTGTTGCTAGCACAAGAGTTTCAACTAGTACCCGCCGATCTCCTAAGAACATGTGTTCTGTGCGGGTAAGACCGATACCTTGCGCTCCCATCTGGCGCGCAACTTCGGCATCTTCTGGAGTATCAGCATTTGCTCGCACCGACATGCGTCGCACATTATCTGCATGGGTAATAATGCGATGGATACTCTTGATCAGCGCAGAGGATGTGGGTGCTCCGGGATCGACAATTCCTTGAACGTATTCGGTAACAACGCTTGGCACTACCGCGACTTCACCCAAGAAGACTGCACCGGTTGTGCCATCAATGGAGATGACATCACCTTCGCGCACAGTGACATCGCCGCAGGTAAAGAACTTGTCATCAACATGAACTTCAATACTTTCAGTACCGCAGACTGCAGGTCGACCCATTCCGCGAGCAACGACTGCAGCATGTGAAGTCTTTCCGCCACGAGCGGTCAAAATACCTTGAGCGGCAACCATTCC